>JAUZOU010000043.1 GCA_030706285.1 Bacteroidota bacterium | reverse complement strand
GGGAGTTAAAATGAAAACGGTTTCGTAATTGTTCATAAAATTGTTTGTGTATTAATAATAAATGTGCTTAGTAATAGGCATTTGAATAAACTACAACCTGCCAATAAAAAGCGGGGCGAAGTTAGAAAAAAAATCAGGATCTGCCAAATATTCAACAAAAAGACTTTTGATTAATAATTATTCACCTGATTATAAACGAACTGCCATCTCCTAACGCCGCATTGACAGGCAGCGTTAAGAGATGGCAGTTCGATTCAGGTAATTCAATCTCAGTTGTTCGGTTCAGGTACGACCAGTTTGTAGCCTTTTCCGTGAATGTTCATGATCTGAACCGTCTCATCGTCTTTCAGGTGCTTACGAAGCTTAGTGATATACACATCCATGCTGCGAGCGTTGAAATACGTGTTTTCTTCCCAAATGGTCATCAGGGTGTAATTGCGTTCCAGAATTTGATTTTTATGGCTGCAAAGCAAGGTTAGCAATTCACATTCCTTGGTCGTTAGCCGTGTTTGCTGGTCATCAAATGAAAGAATTTGTTTTTGAGTATCAAACAGATACTTACCAATCTGGTATTCTGTCACTTCTTTCGTCTTTTTGCCCTTTACCCGCCGGATAATAGCTTCAATACGGAACAACAGCTCTTCCATACTGAACGGTTTGGATATATAATCGTCAGCCCCGATTTTAAATCCGTTTAGGATGTCTTCCTTCAGGTTTTTGGCCGTCAGAAAGATGATCGGTGTTTCAGAGTTAATCGCCCGAATGTCCTGTGCCAGAGTGAAGCCATCTTTCTTTGGCATCATGACATCCAACACGCATATGTCATATTTTGATTTCTGGAAGGCTTTCAGCCCTTTCTCCCCGTCCGTCATCAAATCAGTTACCAGTCCTTTTGCCTGAAGATATTCACGCAAAAGCATGCCCAGATTCTCGTCGTCTTCGCACAACAGAATGTGCAATTTTTCTTCCCTCATAGCTCGTTTTTTATAAGTGGTAAATTAATAATGAATTCTGTTCCGATATTGACTTCACTCTCAACACGAATCGTTCCGTTATGGTTTTCCACAATTTTGCGCACGTAGGCAAGGCCAAGGCCAAAGCCCTTGACATTATGGACATTGCCGGTTGGAACTCTATAAAAACGCTCAAATACTTTCTTCAGATGTTCTTTATTGATTCCAATGCCATTATCTCTGATAGCAATATTGATGGAATGTTTTTCGTTCCAGGTTCTCACCTCGAGCTTTAGTTCCCTGTCGCTGCTGCGATATTTAACGGCATTGTCCATCAGATTGAAAAACACGTTGGTCAGGTGCATCTCATCAGCCGTCACTTCAGCCTGAGTTGCCTTCAGCTCTCTGTAAATGGTGCCGTCAAAATTTTCGACCTTCAGTTTGAACGTTGAAATAACAGATTCAAGCATTTCATTGATATCGACTTCTTTAAAGGTCATGTTAGCCTTGTCCCGTTCGAACAAGGAAACCTGAAGTACCTTCTCCACCTGGAAGCTCAAGCGCTTTGATTCATCAACAATGACGCCTGAAATATGTTTCAGCATGGCTGGTGTTTTCCCGACATCGGCATCACGCAGCATCTGCGCCGCCAATGAAATGGTCGAGATCGGCGTTTTCAGTTCATGAGTCATATTGTTGACAAAATCATTTTTCATATCGCTCAGTTTCTTTTGCCTGAAAATGATGATAATGGTAATGGCAAAAACCAGCAACAGGACAATCGAAAACATAACAGATGGAATGAAGATTTTCAGGTTTTCAAACGATTGATCTTTCCGGTCCGGAAAATACAAATACAACGTTCCTGTCCTAACACCCGGATCGTTTGGGAAAAGCACCTGTTTATAGCCTTTTTTCGGTATATCGATCATATCCTTGCACCGATAGACTTCCCGCTCATTCTTGTCGGTCACTCTGAATTGAAAAGGCAGACTGCCCAATCCATTGTTAGTCAGTTCGACTTTCAAATAATGTTCCAACTTGCTGAAGTCAATCCGTTGTTCGACAGGGCGTTCATTTGCCTGATACAAGATGCGCAGGACAACATCCTCCAACAACCCTTTCTGTGCCAGATAGCGTTCACGAAGGGTTTCCTGCATTTTGGCAGACGTATTGTACAAGGAATTCTTTCCATGACTCATGGAAATGAAAACTTTCGGCCCGGTTTGTGTCAAGGTCGTACTCTCATCATATTCCATGACTGAAGAAAAGTTGGGTGAATTGCCAATAGCCAACAAATGGGTATGTTTTTTAATGGGCATGGTGGACATCTGCGAAAGATTCATCGCAGATTTCTCCCGTTCATCGATTTCGTCTTCAAGATAGCGGGCTGTCTCGTCCAGCTCAAGGTTTCTCACTACCTGGAACAGGCTACGGCTGACAGCTTCTTCAAACTGCTCCGTACGCGTCCTGGATAGTGTCCGTATGTAAGCATACTGAAGTGTCAGTAAACTTGCAAACGTTAGCGCCATGACACCTATCAAAAGCCAGATGGTCGATTTCTTCATATAGCAAAAATACATCCATATTTTAACATTTCAACAGCATTTTTAGTTATTTGGCATAGATGAAACACTAATTAACGTTCTGCATCGATTTGCCTAACCATCAAACGAATACGAGGCTCACTGAGTTGTACACAAAGAAGTCGTGCCAGTTTGTTTTTGACACGACTTCTTTATATCTTCTGACAAGGCCGTCCGGCACATTGTCTCAACTCAGCGGAACTATCAGGAATGGAGGCTGAACTACACCGTTACTCTTTTTCCTGTTGTTGCTGAGCTTCATATTCCTTCAACAGTTTATCCTGTACATCGGCTGTTACCAATTCGTACGAAGCAAACTTCATGCTGAACGAAGCACGGCCGCCAGTCAGGGAACTTAGAGAGGTTGAGAAGGTGGACATTTCCTTCAGCGGTACTTTTGCCTGAAGTATTTCGTAGCCTTTTTCACTGCTCATACCCATAATGATGGCACGACGGCCTTGAAGATCACCCATGACATCTCCCATTCTATCACCTGGCACCTGCACGACCACATCGTAAATCGGTTCCAGGATCTTTGGACCGGCCTGCTTGAAAGCCTCACTGAAAGCATTACGCCCGGCAAGCATGAAGGAAACTTCATTGGAATCAACCGGATGCATTTTTCCATCATAAACGATGACACGAACATCGCGGGCATAAGATCCGGTAAGCGGTCCCTGTTCCATACGAGCCATGACACCTTTCAGGATGGCCGGCAGGAAACGGGCATCAATGGCACCACCGACAATACTGTTGATAAAAATAAGTTTGCCACCCCAGTCGAGATTAACTTCCTGAGTATCGCGTACAGTTATCTTAAATTCCTGATTACCAAATTTATAGATTTCCTTTGTCGGCACACCTTCCACATAGGGCTCTACGATGAGATGAACTTCCCCAAACTGGCCAGCACCACCGGATTGCTTTTTATGCCTATAATCGGCCCTGGCTGCTTTTGTAATGGTTTCACGATAGGGAATACGTGGTTCCAGGAACTGGATGGGTAACTTCTCGTTGTTCTCGATCCGCCATTTCAGAGTACGGAGGTGGAATTCACCTTGTCCATGAATAATGGTCTGTTTGAGTTCCTTGGATTGTTCGATGATCCAGGTCGGATCTTCTTCACGCATGCGGTTCAGGATGGACATCATCTTTTCCACATCCGCTTCATTGACAGGTTTGATCGCCCTGCGATATTTTGGGTCCGGGAACTGAATGAACTTGAACTTATGATCTGCTCCTTTTCCGTTCAGCGTATTACCCGTCTTGACATCTTTCAGTTTAACAGTGGCACCGATATCACCGGCAACCATTTCATCGACCTTGATACGTGTCGAACCGGCAACACAAAATAGCTGGGCGAGTCTTTCCTTCGAACCGCGGTCAGCGTTCAGCAAATCGTCGCCTTCTTTGATGGTACCGGACATAACCCGGAAGTAGTTTACTTCACCGATATGTGGTTCAACAGCTGTTTTGAAGAAAAAGACACTTGTTGGAGCCGTTGCATCGGGTTCAACCTCTTCCCCCTTGATGTCCTTGTATTTGGGCGTATCCGAAACGAAGGGCACCACATTGCCTAGAAATTCCATTAAGCGCTGTACGCCCATATCCTTGGCTGCACAAACACAAAATACGGGGAATATACCTCTGGTAATCAATCCTTCACGAATACCCGTCCGGATTTCACTGACATCCAATGTATCTTCACCGAAAAACTTTTCCATCAAGGTTTCATCGTTCTCGGCAGCAGCTTCCACCAATTTCGTATGCAAGGTTTCTGCCTTTTCTTTTTCACTGGCAGGAATATCGTCAATCGTTGGAGCACCTCCGTCAGGCCCCCAGGACAGCCGTTTCATTAAAATCACATCAATCACGGAATTATATCCGGGGCCACAGGCCAGCGGGTATTGCACCGGAATGACATTATTTCCGTAATTTTCATGCAGTTGTTCCAGAATCTGTTCAAAATCAGCTTTTTCCTGATCCAACTGGTTGACAACAAAAATGACAGGTTTATGATATTTTTCAGTGTTCTGGAAGGCGTGGTGTGTACCGACTTCCACACCATATTGCCCATTGATCAGGATAATAGCTGTATCGGTTACATTCAAAGCCGTTACGGTTCCTCCGACAAAGTCATCGGCTCCGGGACAGTCAATAAAATTTAGCTTCTTTCCGTTCCATTCGACATGAAATGGCGTCGGAAAAACAGAATAGCCATACTCGTGCTCTACCGGGAAATAGTCACATACGGTGTTTTGAGCCTCAACGGTCCCGCGACGTTTTATCAGACCACTCTCGAAAAGCATAGCTTCTGCGAGGGTGGTTTTCCCGGCTCTAGAACTTCCCAACAACGAGATGTTCTTAATTTCATTAGTTTGGTACACTTTCATTTGTTCGCAATTTAAGGTAGTTGAAACTAGTTTGAATGTAAAACAAAGCAGAAAGCGGTCTTTCTGCCTTTTAAGACAAACTCGGGCCATTTTCAGGCATTCCGGTTTAGCCTTCGTCTGTCTATGTAACTATCAAAAAAAGTCGTTTATCAGTTGACCAGCAATAAATGCCTTACAATAAAGGCACCGCAAAGTATAAAAAGTACCTTGCAAATCCAATTTAACAATTGTGTTACAAAACATTGTTCTACAGCATAGCATCCCTTAGCCTTTCAAAAAATCAGAGACTTATACAGGAAATGCTGTCTGAATCCTGGATTTATTAACTATTTTTGTTTTGATTAACTCACTCTTTCAGTATGGCAACAGAAACCGAGCGCAAATTTTTAGTTGTCGGCCCTTATAAACAGGCAGCCACGAAACGACTAACCATCAAACAAGGTTATCTTTCCTCCAATCCCGGCTCGACGGTTAGAATACGCATCGAAGACACGAAGGGATTTATTACGATAAAAGGGAAGGGCAATGAAACCGGAGTGAGCCGTTTTGAATGGAACAAAGAGATTCCCCTGAATGAGGCAGAAGAGCTGTTCCAGCTATGCAGCAGCGGCATCATCGAAAAAACGAGACACCTCATTCCCGCCGGCAAGCATACATTTGAAGTGGATGAATTTTTGGGCGACAATGCCGGATTGGTCGTTGCCGAGATTGAGCTTGAACAGGAAAATGAATGGTTCGAAAAGCCTGCCTGGCTTGGAGAAGAAGTCACCGGCATCCGAAAGTACTATAACTCCAGTCTTTCGAAAAATCCTTATTCTAACTGGTAAACAGCCATGGAAAACATTCAGCAATATCTGGGAAATTCTATTCCTGCAGGGCTGAGCAATTTTCTGCTGGTCCTGGTTTTTTCGCTGCTCATCGGCTTGTCACAACGTCGATTGAACCTGCATAAGGAAGCTGCCCTTTTCGGCTCTGACAGGACGTTCACCCTGATCGGTTTACTTGGTTACCTGCTGTATCTGTTCAGGCCAACCGATTTTGCTCTCTTTGCCGGCGGCGGACTGGTATTGACCATACTGCTCAGTCTAAACTACTATTTTAAAGTAAGCCGGATGGGCGATTATGGGATAACATCCATCGTAACAGCCCTGATCACTTATTGCATGGGGCCGCTGGTTTGTTTGACGTCTTCCTGGTTTTTTGTTTCAGTTGTCGTGGTTGTCCTGCTATTGGCCGATATGAAAACCACGTTTGTGGAACTGGCTGAGAAAATGAACAACGATGAGTTTATTATACTGGCCAAATTTTTACTCATCAGTTTCATTATCCTGCCCATGTTGCCGGACAAACGGATCATTCCTGAAATCAGTCTGACACCATACCGGATCTGGCTTGCCACTGTCATCGTTTCTGCCATTTCGTACGTCAGTTACCTGCTAAGACAATATGTGTTTCCTCAGTCCGGAGTTTTGGTCTCCGGCATTGTCGGCGGGCTATACAGTAGCACGGCCACCATCAGTATCCTGTCTAAAAAGAGCAAAAATGCACCTGCAGCATCTATGCCCGATTACCTGACGGCCATGTACCTGGCTATCGGCATGATGTTTCTGAGACTGATGATCATCATCGCCATATTCAACTGGAGCGTGTTCAGATATTTGTTTATTCCAATGTCGGTCTTAATGCTGTTCACCTGCAGTGTGGGACTTTTCTTTTATTTCAGGAACAAGAAGAAGCCAGTCCATCCGGAAAACGAGGTAGCTCATGAAGTCGATGAAACGCACGGAACAAGGGAGAATCCGCTTGAATTCAAAGTGGCTCTGATCTTTGCCTTTCTGTTTGTGGTCTTTACCCTGCTGACGTATTATGCCAATGAATACATGGGATCAAATGGCGTCACACTGTTGTCAGCGATTTCCGGACTTGGAGACATTACGCCCTTCCTACTCAACCTGCTGTCAGGCCAGTTTACGGGTGTTACGATTAATTTGATGGTTTCAAGTTGCCTGCTGGCGACATTGAGCAACAACGTTATCAAAATGACGTATGCCATTGGATTTTCAGGAGGCCGGAAAGAATTGAGAATACCTCTGCTAAAAGGATTCGGAGCCATTGCATTGGTCAATCTGATCCTTTTTCTTCTGTTCCTGTAAACGGGGTTCAGCCCTTACCGGATAGTCACCTGAGTGGCACCAAATCCATATTCCTTGAAAGAAGCATCCTGCCAGATACATCCTTTATACTTGGTTGCCAATTCTTTCAATAAGGCTGCATGCAGTACACCCTCTCCCTTCCCGTGAATAAATACGATCTTCTGACCTTTTACGTTCCGGTACTCATCCATCGTTTTACGGAAAATGTCCAACTGATAGTTCAGCACATCGCCATTGCTCATGCCAGCTGTCGAATCGAGCAGACTGGCAGAATGAAGGTCTACTTCTATCAGCTTTTTCCTGTTGGTTAATGGTTGTGGCTTTTGAGCCTCGTTTTTGAGCGGTCGCTCTTTTTCATGCAGCGCATTGGTTAGCTCTTCCGATGTAACGAGCAATTCTCTGACAGGGACACCGTGTTGCATGACAGGAAACACCAGGGCATCGTCCTCGAAATAATCGTTTTCCTTGAAACAATGAAGTTTATAAAATTTGACGGTTTCAAGTCTGAGTTCAACAGAGACGGGATTTTGCCAGCTGTAAAATTGTTCTTTCCTGAACAGCAATCCCTGCAGGCAGACCTTATCGATTTCGTTCAACAGATTCCGGTCAAATGACTCCAGAAACAATTTCGAATTCGGTTCCAGCTCACCGGACTGACGACTTTGCCAAGCCTTTCCACTAACTGAAGCATAATTAAACAGCAGCGTATAGGGGCTGTCATTGATTAGATAACATTCAATAGCAGCGTCATTGAACGGTTGCCCATCTTCAGGTAAAAAAGCAAGACTCAGATCAATATCCTCAGGGCCTCCGGTCATCAGCGTTGAACTGATGGTACCGGTTGGTTTTACCTTTGGCTGAGACGGAGCCGGCACTTCCTGACGTCTAGTTTCAGCCATGGGAATAGTTACCGGGCGAACCGATGCCATGGTTTTTTCCTCGTTCACTACCACACACTGCCGTTTAAGGACGGGCGTTTCAAAACCGTCTTCTTCAAGCACCAGGGCTTTATCCTTCCCCTGAAAACCGGTGATGACACCTCCGCCCACCGCATCAAGATATCTTACTTTATCTCCAACCTTAAGCTCCATTGTAATAACCTTTATTCAGGCATGATCATTACTTTCGCTACGTCTGCGCTCCCATCCGTATAGGTAAGCCGCGAAAGTACAATGCCTTTACAAAGGTAATCACAATTGATGGATATTGATTGCTGGCGGTTCACCAAATTCCGTTTGATCAACCGGCCATCCAGGGAATAAAGACAAACTTCCTTGGCTGCCTTAGGAGCTTCAATCCATAGCCTGTTCAATGCCGGATCATAAAACACGACCATATGCCCTTTGGTTATTGCCTTGGGATCTTTTACAGCAGAAATAACGCCATCCTGATTCTGCTTTGTTGTGATGCCGTTCACCAGACTGTTCAGATAGACTTCCAGATAGGTATAACCTGCCCCGGTCGTATCATTGGCTGTTTTTCCTCCATAATTGTCATCCAGCCAACCGTCCGGTATGCCATCAATATCGGTATCCGTTGGAGCCGTTCCAGAGTTGTATACCGGCCACCCACCAACATCAGCCTGGGAATCAATCAATCCATTTTTGCTGCCATTCGATCCTGTATAGGTGTATGTCCCATTCAACGCTTCTTTGACGATGCGGGCATCGATTGTGTCCCGTTTCAGCGAGGCCCCGGCATAGGCCAGCACCTTTTCGAACGCTTTATCCGCCGTATGCTGAGTAATCGGATAACATTCATAAGGAGTAGAAACCAGACAAGAATCCAATGACAAGCCCGTGTTATTCAACATACCTTTCGTATTATTCTGATTGATTGCACTGTTTCCAATCACCAGATTGCCTGTCACGTAGAACTTGCCATGTCTTGGTAAATAGGTTTTGGACGTATCAATATCAATCTGAAGGAATCTGTTTCTGGCGCTGCTGCTGGTTCCCGGGCCTGGCTTATAATAATTGTTGACGACGTTATATTTTCCGGCAGCCTCACCGCCATAGCCTCCATTGCTTCCATAATTGTAGATCACGTTGTTACGGAAATCCATCCGTTCTTCATCCCAGGGATTGGTATATCCGAGTCCGCTCCGTTTCCAGCCGTTGTACCTTGGATTACGGTTGTCATGATGAGCCATCAGATTATGATGAAACGTTGCATTTTTTCCTCCCCAGAGGCCACAATAGCCGTGAGCGCCCTTTACATGAACCGAATACCTGAGGGACTCAGCCAACAGACACCACTGCATGGTGAAATTGTAATTGCAATAGAAAGAAGCACATTCATCGACAGACCAGCTCATGGAACAATGGTCCAGCATGATATTTTTATGATACCGTCCCCAAATGCAGTCCGATTCGTCGCCGTTAATATCTCCGAGTCGAAATCTCATATACCGGATAATCACATTGTCGGCACTGACGGTGACATCATAGCCCCTCAAACAAATACCATCTCCAGGCGCAGTCTGACCGGCAATAGTGACATTTCCGTTACTGATATTCAGCCTCTTTGTCAGTGTTATGAGGCCCGAAACCTTAAACAAAATGGTTCGTGTGCCGGAACGGCCGACGCACCAACGCAAGCTGCCTTCCCTGGTCGTTGAATTACCAGCATCAGCATCCGACAAGGTGTTGACATAGTAGACAGTCCCTTTTCTGCCGCCAGTCGTGTACATGCCTCCACCTTCGGCACCGGGAAAAGCCGGCGTTGAAGCTAAAGCACTGGTCCCAGCCATGACGGCAAACAGCATTAAGGTTAATAGGCTGATGTCGTTAATAAGTTTTTTCATCTGATTAGTTTTTTCGTTTAAGGCCATCGGTAACGCCGCATGCTGAATGATGATCGGCTTTGACAATCGATACAAACTGACTCGTTTCATACGATCTGATTCGTTTGATACGGTGCAAAGTTGGAGAATAGATTTTTCTGCCATGGTGAAATATTGATAAATCATGTGGAAAAAATAAAATTCAGCAGGCATTTATTGTCAATCAGGCTACCTATTTTTTCAAAAAATACCCCTGCATCGCCCTAAAACAGCTTTTTTTTGAAAAAAAATGCAAATAAATAATTGTCATCTAAATCATTGTTATAAATTTGCATCATTCTTAACTATTAAAAAACCTTAATCATGAACGCATTATTGGAAAAAGCAAACGGGCTTATCGCAGAATTTCAAAAAAATGCCGCTGCTCAAGCTCAAAATGGTAACAAAGCTGCGGGTGCCCGTGCAAGAAAAGATTCTTTGGAAATCGAAAAGTTGATGAAGGAATTCAGAAAAGTATCGATCGATTCTTCCAAGAAGTAATATCTTTTCGCTTAATTGCTTAAACAAAGCTACCTTTATTTCGGGTAGCTTTGTTTTTTTTATGTTATTTTGGCAACGATTTGAAAAATCTTAAACTCATGAAACATTTTCTGCTTTGCGCACTCGCGTTATCCGCACTATCTGTTCAGTCTTTTTCAGCCAATGACCCGGAAATCAGCCTGACAAACAAGGCACTCGACCTGATCAACCAACTGAGTGCCGATGAAAAAATCAGCCAGCTGATGAACGACGCCCCAGCTATCGACAGACTAGGCATTCCTTCGTACAACTGGTGGAGCGAAGCCTTGCACGGCGTTGCCCGGAATGGCCGGGCAACCGTTTTCCCCGAGCCCATCGCCTTGGCATCGTCCTTCGATACAACATTGGTTTTTAACGTAGCCAACGCCATCTCCGATGAAGGTCGTGCCAAATACGCCATTGCTCAGCGAATCGGAAACAGGGGCACCTATGCCGGCCTGACCTATTGGTCACCCAACGTGAACATTTTCCGGGATCCCAGGTGGGGACGCGGACAGGAAACATACGGAGAAGACCCGTTCCTGACCGCACGACTTGGCGTATCTTTTGTAAAAGGTCTTCAGGGAACCGATCCGTTTTACCTGAAAGCGGCAGCCTGTGCCAAACATTTCGCAGTCCACTCCGGCCCGGAAGCCTTACGGCATCAGTTTAACGCCCAACCGACCAAAAAAGATCTGTATGAGACCTATTTACCGGCATTTGAAGCATTGGTCAAAGAAGCCCATGTCGAAGCCGTCATGAGTGCCTACAACCGTGTCTGGGGAGAAAGTGCCACCGGCAGCAAATTGTTTCTGACCGATATTCTGCGCAAGCAATGGGGATTCAACGGACACGTCGTTTCAGACTGCGATGCCGTAGCAGATATCTATAAAGGCCATGGGCTGGCCAAGGACGCTACAGAAGCTTCGGCCATCGCGCTGAAAAGTGGATTAAACCTGAACTGCGGCGCCTCGTTCAGGGCACTGAAAAAAGCATTGGAAGACGGTCTGATCAAAGAAAGTGATCTGGACAATGCATTGTTGCCATTAATGATGACCCGCCTGAAATTGGGCATTCTAACCAAAGACGCTGTTTCACCGTATGCCAGCATCCCGGAATCAGTCATTGCCAGTGATGAACATGCTGCATTGGCCAGACAGGCCGCTCAAAAAAGTATGGTGTTGCTTAAAAACGACCAGCAGACACTGCCTCTGGACAAAAATATTAAAACGATGTTCATCACAGGACCTTTCGCTGCCGATGCCTCCGTCATGCTGGGTAATTACTACGGCGTGTCAAACAGGCTGAGCACCTTCCTGGAAGGCATTACCGCCAAAGTGAGCAGTGGGACAAGCATCAATTACAAGCTTGGTTTCCAGGCAACAACGCCCAATACCAACACGGTTGACTGGACCATCGGAGAAGCGCGTGGAGCCGATGTCTGCATCGTTGTCATGGGACTCTCTACAGCCACCGAAGGGGAAGAAGGTGATGCCATCGCCTCCCCGACCGAAGGAGATAAGGCCAACCTATCTTTGCCGGAACATCAGTTGAACTTTTTAAGGGCCTTGCGCAAAAACAATCATCACAAGATCATCACTGTCCTGACAGGGGGCAGCCCGATTGATGTCAAAGAAATTTCCACCCTGTCGGATGCGCTGGTTATCGCGTGGTATCCAGGACAGGAAGGAGGTCGTGCCTTAGGCGATCTGTTGTTTGGAGACGCATCCTTCTCCGGCCGTCTGCCTGTCACGTTCCCTGTTACTTCCGACTCGCTGCCTTCTTTCGAAGATTATTCCATGCACGGACGGACCTATAAATACATGACCGGCAACATTCAGTATCCATTCGGTTACGGGTTGACATTCAGTCCTGTGGACTATTCTGCTATTGAGCTGATACAACCTCAAAAGAAAACAGTTCAGCCCTATCAGGTAAAAATCGCGCTCCAAAACCAAGGTCACTACCCTGTCGAGGAAGTCGCGCAGCTTTATCTCACCACACCGGGAGCCGGTGTGACAACGCCACTCCAATCGCTCATCGGTTTTCAACGGATTCCGTTGAAACCAGGTGAAAAAAGAGACATCGTTTTCCAGGTTAAACCGGAGCAATTGAAAATGGTCATGGACGACGGAAGCAAAAAATTGCTGAAAGGAAAATACACCTTTACAGTGACCGGGGCTGCTCCTAGCAAACGCTCCAGAGAATTGGGCGTTCCTGCATGTTCAGTGACTGCCATAATCTAAAAAAACAAGGAATCAACATAATGGGCCATATATCCGGCTCATTATGTTACTGACCGCCGTTTTTATGAAAAAAACAATTTTCAGCTATCCGATTTTTTCGGATAGCTTATTGTGTCACCTCATGGTTATACAGATCGGTAAATAGCAACAGCCTAATTTTTTGAATTAATTCAAATCATCTTATATTTGTGCATTAGTTTAATAGCCACATAATTTTGCTATAATAGAGCCATGCACATTAAGAAAATTTGTCAAACCATGAAACGGATAATTAGTTCAGTACT
>JAUZOU010000429.1 GCA_030706285.1 Bacteroidota bacterium | reverse complement strand
TGCTCTATATGACTGGCCCCGTCTTGAACGGCCAGACCGAAACCAAAACATCTTCGATTTTCCTGCTCGGCCTGGGTAAACAGTTTAAGAACAACAGCGTGTTACGTCTGATTGCCTACAACCCGTTGACCAGTAACTTTTATAAAAGTACCACGACGATCAACACCAGTTCGCTCTATCAGGTACAGCACAACTACCTGAAGAAAGACTACGGATTCCTGTTGATGTACGTCTACTCGTTCAAAGTCGGCAAATCAATCGAACGACAGAAGCGGACAGTTGAACAGCAGTCTCAGGATAACATGATCAAGTTGCCGATGACCTACTAACCCTCTTTTCTTCCAGAGAGCGACGGCAAAAGCCTGTTCATTTTGATGGAGAAAGGCCGTTTTCTTTTATTTCATTCGTTTTACCATCGATACAAACAGTTCGTTCATTATCTAAAAAAATAGATCGTACGTATTGACAAATAACTGTATTATGACAAAGTTGGTTTTAATCAGACACGGTGAATCTGTCTGGAACAAGAAGAATGTGTTTACAGGCTGGGTCGACGTTCCCCTTTCTTCGAACGGGATCAGCGAGGCAATAAAAGCCGGCGAGGATTTGTCAGCCATCCCGTTTGACATCGTCTTTACGTCCGTGCAGGTCAGGGCCATCGAAACCGCGATGATCGTCCTAGCCCAGAATCTGGGAGACAAAACGCCGGTGGTAATGCATGACGAAGGCAAGATGAAAGACTGGACAACTATCTACAGCGATACAATGGTCCGAAACATCATCCCGGTGTATAGCGACTGGCACCTGAACGAACGGTACTACGGAGAATTACAGGGAAAAAACAAAGCTGAAACAGCCAAACAATATGGTGATGAGCAGGTGCACCAATGGCGCCGGAGTTATGATGTGCCGCCGCCCAAAGGGGAATGTCTGAAAGACACGGCCGAACGGACCATCCCATTTTTCAGAGAACACATCATTCCCCAGCTTGAAAGCGGTAAAAACGTCCTGATTTCGGCTCACGGCAACAGCCTGCGTTCCATCGTGATGTACATCAATAATCTCACCAGAGAGCAAGTGCTTCAACTGGAGATCCCAACCGGAAAGCCGCTACTGTTCGAATTCAAGGAGGGCAAACTGGAAGCACTTTAATGTCAGCTTATAGCAAGGCAACTTACCTATTCTCAATACCCCCGCCGGAGACAAACTGAATCTTCTCTGACACCCGTCCATTTCTTCCGCCTGTTGGAACGCATTTTTATGACGGATGGAATTGATAACCAACCCAATCAATGAAAAAAACACTAACTATTCTGATCGTTTGTTATTTAGGCACAAACCTATTTGCCCAGACCAATCAACATCTTTCAACAATCCGACAGGCCGATCAGCTGTACGAACAAGGAATGAACCAATACAAAAGCGGAAATTATACCGCCGCCATTCAACGTTTCGACCAATCATTGACCCTTGAAAAAGAATTTAGCCACGAATCCGATCCCAGATACCAGAACCTGCTGATGTGGAAAGCCGGATGTTTATACAAACAAGGAAAAATCGATCAGGCCAAAGCTGTTTCTCCGGATTATTATCTGATTCCCCCCATTGACAGAGCCAAAACAGCTGTAGCCGATAGCCTTGCCCTGCAAGCGCAAGCAATGCTGGCCAGTGGCAATGCGCCCAAGGCCTTAACGATACTGCAATCGGAAGCCGAACTGGAAAAAAAGATAATCGGGGCCAAACATGTCTTATATGCCAATACATTAAGAAATATGGCGGACGTCTATTTAATGTGCGGTGACGGAAAGTCAGCCTTACCCTATTACCAGGCTTATAAGGAAATCATAGCACCTGTTTACGGGACACGAAGCAAATTCTATGCAGCTGCCATAAACGGAATCAGTGCCGGTTATACCTACGACAGTGCCAGATGGAATGAGGCAGCCAAGTTGCACGAACAAGCACAGACCATTTACGACAGCCTGAATATTGCAGAGCAAGAGCGCGCTTATCTGCCGGCTATTGTCCTTTCAACTCCGGCCATAGACAACTACAAATCCAAGAACTTTCCAAAAGCCATCCTCCTGTTATCCATAATCAAAGACAATGATTTGATCCCGGAAAAAGAGCGACTGCTGGCCAAACAAATTTACGGGAAGGCAAATGGTTCCGTTGCCAGTAAGCTGTTTTCAAAAAACGACTATCAATCATCCATCCCCTATTTCGAAAAAAGCATTCTTTACGCAGATTCCGCCGCCAAAGCCGTTTCTTCTTTGGAGCTAGGATTGTGCTACTTCCACCTGAAGCGATATCAAACAGCAAGAAATCTTTTTTTTCAGACCGAAACCTATGCAAAAGACGAAGCAACCAAACAAATGGCTTACCGGTTCATCGGAAACGCCTATTATTATGAATCCTATCCGTTTGAAGCTTCTCAGGAATATGGCAACGCGTTGAAGGGTTATCTTGCTGCATTGAACTGGTTTAAGCAAGGAGGAAAACCTTCAGCCTACATACAGGCGCTCCGCAATGTCGCCGGGATCTACAATAACACCGGAGAATGGGAAAAGTCAGATTCCCTGTATCAGGTTGCCTTACAACTTGCTTTGACAGCCGGTGATACAATGGGGATAGCCAGAACCTATTTTGATATAGGATGCTCGTACCTGAAGAAAAACGACTACAACCAGGCGTTGAAATGTTTCGACAACTGTTACCAACTATGCCTGTCCATCCATGATTATCCGTTTGCTTTGGCAACCTTATCCAGGAAAGTCAATCTATATCTGTACAATCTGAACAATGACTATATGGCTTTCATGTGTGAAAAGCAATGCGAAGAGCTCCTGAAGTTTATGGATCCGGCACAGCTAACGACGTTTTTGCCTAGTCTCTTTTCCATTCAAAAAGACATGC
>JAUZOU010000428.1 GCA_030706285.1 Bacteroidota bacterium | reverse complement strand
CCCATTCCTTGTGTTGTAATACGAGAACCGCTAACACCTTGTGCAACCAGAAAATCTTTAACTGCTTTGGCACGATCTTCAGACAGAGGCTGGTTGATGGCATCAGATCCGGTATTGTCAGTATGACCGTAAATCATCACATTCGTATCAGAATAGTCTTTTAATGTCTTGGAGAACTTGGTCAACGCATCTTTGGAAGAAGAACTCAGGACTGCTTTTCCAGTCTGGAATAAGATACCCGATTCAAAGGTTACTTTAATGCCTTCACCGATGCGCTCAACAGAAGCGTTTTTACCCAGTTGGGATTCCAGTTCAGCTGCTTGTTTGTCCATCTTTTTGCCGATCAATGCACCGGTTGTACCACCGACAGCAGCACCAGCTATGGCTCCAATAGCAACATTTCCAAGCAGTTTTCCAACACCAGCTCCAACAGCGGCTCCAGCTACCGTACCAATTGCTGCACCTTTCGTGGTATTATTCAATGACTTACAGCCACTAAATACTAATGAGAAACTCAACAACCCAATCGTTAATAAACGTGTAGCTTTCATAATTTTTCGTTTTGATTAGTAATTCAATTAAATGTATTAATGATGTTCGGATTACAAATATAAACTTTTTTTATATTCCATATACAGGATCCATCAAATTCTTTTCAGTACGTTGGTTTAACGATAGATACATGATTTTACACTAAAAATCATTACCTTTGCAAGCCAAAATGATTGGGCTAAATAGCGGTTACATATAAACATAAAACTATGACTAAAAAAGCAATGCTGGTCATCCTCGATGGCTGGGGACTCGGTAAACATTCAAAAGCCGATGTCATATACAATACTCCGACACCTTATTGGGATTCACTGGTCAACAGATACCCACATTCAGAGTTGCAGGCTTCTGGAGAAAACGTCGGACTACCTGACGGTCAGATGGGTAATTCTGAAGTTGGTCATCTGAATATCGGTGCAGGACGCGTCGTCTACCAGGATTTGGTTAAAATCAACAAAGCCTGCCGGACCAATTCCATTCTTCAAAATCCGGAAATCATCCGTGCGTATTCCTATGCGAAAGAGAATAACAAGCAAATCCACTTTATGGGACTTGTTTCTGACGGTGGTGTTCACAGTTCACTTGAGCACTTGTTCAAACTGATCGAGATTGCTAAAACATACGGCATCAACCAATCTTTTGTTCATTGTTTTATGGACGGCCGTGATACCGACCCTCATAGTGGAAAAGGGTTTATTGAGGAACTGGAAGCCCACCTCGCCAAAAACACCGGAGCCATTGCTTCCATCATCGGCCGTTACTATGCCATGGACCGCGACAAACGCTGGGAACGTATCCGTGAAGCCTACAACTTATTGGTTGAAGGTGTCGGAACAAAGGCAACCGATATGGTCCAGGCCATGCAGGCATCTTATGATGCCGGAGTCACTGACGAATTTATCAAACCGATCGTTCATACCGATGCCAGTGGAAAACCTGTCGCAACGATTCAGGAGGGTGATGTCATTATTTTCTTCAATTATCGGAACGACAGAGCCAAAGAGCTGACCGCCGTACTGACGCAAAAAGACATGCCTGAAGCTGGCATGAAAACCCTACCGCTGCAATACTTCTGCATGACACCTTATGACGATACCTTCAAAGACGTGCACATCCTGTTTGACAAAGACAATGTCCAAAATACGTTAGGTGAAATCGTTTCAAAAGCAGGCTTGCATCAGTTGCGCATAGCCGAAACCGAAAAATATGCCCATGTGACCTTCTTTTTTTCAGGTGGCCGTGAACAGAAATTTGAGAATGAAGAGCGCATTCTAATCCCTTCGCCAAAGGTTGCCACCTACGACCTGAAACCGGAAATGAGTGCGTTTGAAGTGGCTGATGCCCTAACTAAGGCAATCGAATCGGAGAAATTCGAATACATCACCGTCAATTTTGCCAACGGCGACATGGTAGGACATACCGGCATCTATGAAGCCATCACCAAAGCCGTCGAAACGGTCGATACCTGCCTGTCAAAAGTCATTGAAACCGGCAAATCGCACGGCTACGAAATGATCATCATAGCCGACCATGGCAACGCCGATAATGCCGTTAATGAAGATGGATCTCCTAATACGGCCCATTCATTGAATCCAGTACCATTTGTTTACGTCACGGATAATGCTTCCGCCAAAGTCTCCGACGGCATCCTGGCTGATGTGGCACCTTCCATCTGCAAGATTCTTGGCATCAAGCAGCCCACTGATATGACAGGGCATTGCCTGATCAACGACTAATAAACAGCTTACTTGACAGGGGAAGCGGCCTTTGACCGGTTCCCCTATTTTTTTCATACTATGCTTCAACTACACGATACCCTGATTAGCCTCGACCTGTTTGAGGAATGCTTCTGTTGTTCTCTTGACCAATGCAAAGGAGCCTGTTGCGTCGAAGGTGACAACGGCGCTCCGCTTGAACTGGATGAAATTGATGAACTGGAAAAAGCGTTGCCGGTTATTTGGGACGATCTGTCTGAAAAAGCCAAAGAGGTTATCAAGAGACAGGGCGTTGCCTATTCAGATGCAGAAGGCGAACTGGTTACGTCCATTGTTAACGGGAAAGACTGCGTGTTTACCTGCTACGATGAAAAAGGCATTTGCTATTGCGCCATTGAAAAAGCCTGGCGGGAAGGAAAAATCCATTTCATCAAGCCCATTTCCTGCCATCTCTATCCGGTCCGGACAAAAAAATATCCGGCATACACCGCCGTCAATTATCAGTCTTGGTCCATTTGTGCAGGAGCCAGGCTGTTGGGTCAGAAACTGGGTATTCCAGTCTATCAGTTTCTGAAAGAACCACTGATCCGTCGATTCGGACAGGAATGGTACGACGAGCTGTGTGTCGCTGCCAACCTGCTGAAAGAAAGGAT
>JAUZOU010000427.1 GCA_030706285.1 Bacteroidota bacterium | reverse complement strand
GAGCACTCCCTTTGGCAGTTCAAGTGTTTCAAAGAGTTCGAAAATACGGGTTATGGTCATCGGTACCTTTTCGGACGGTTTCACGAGATAGGTATTACCGCACACCAAGGCATACGGGAAAAAACTAAAAGCGATCAAGACCGGGAAATTGAACGGCGTGATGCAAGCGCCTACTCCGATGGGTTGACGAATGATAAATTCATCGATACCGGATGCTACGCCTTCAGCATATCTCCCTTGTATCAGTAAGGGAACACTGCAAGCCATTTCCAAATGTTCTGTGGCCAGGATGATTTCTTCTTTTGATTCGACAAATGTTTTGCCACTTTCATTGGTACATATTTCTGCTAGTTCATCGATATGTGATTCCAGCAATTGCTTCATTTTATGCAAGTACTGAATACGTTGGTTGACAGGTGTAGTTTGCCAGGTAACGGCACTTAAGCTGGCGGCGTTGGTTCCTTCTTCGACATCTTGGAGGCAACCTGCAGGCACTTTGGCCAATTTTCTTGTTGTCGCCGGATTGATGACAGGAAAATATTTGGCAGAATGACTTTCCGTCCATTGTCCATTGATGTAATTTCTCAGTATCGTATCCATGCAATTTCGGTGCCTATTACTATTTTATCGGGAATATGCTTCAGTTTATCAAGTATTGTACGGTGTAAAAATAGTTTTCAGGGAGTGTTCCTCCACCAATTTTTTTATCAATTAATGATGCTATCTTACCCTATTTATGAAATTATAGAAAAAATTGACTAATATTGTTGGTGTATTCTGATGGAATCAGCGTGTCATACCTTAAATCTAAAATTTATGCAAGAAGTTGAAATTAAGCCAAGTAAGGCGCTGAAGCCTTTCTATCAGAAACTGGCGCCACCTTCTCAACAATCGATTATTTTTTTGAATGAGGAAATCCCTCATTTTATTGTTCCCTGGCATTTTCATCCTGAAATCGAAATCCTGTTTGTCGTCAAAAGTTGCGGAACCTGCTATATTGGCGATGGCATCAATCACTTTACTGAAGGAGAGATCAGCATCATCGGTGAGAATATTCCTCATTGGTGGAAAAGTGATCCGGTTTATCTTGAGGATACGGATACCATTCATACAAAATCGCTAATCATTCAGTTCAGACGAGATGTATTTGACTCTAATTTTATTGAACTTCCGGAAATGGCTCTAATCAATCAGCTATTTGACAGGTCTCTACGTGGTATTCAGTTCTTGGATCAGGCACGGGAACAGCTTGGCAAACAAATGAAAAAGATTTTCAGATCATCAGGTATGAAACGGATCATCGAATTTATGGTATTGCTTGACATGATGGCAGAATCAACGGAATACCGTTACCATTCCAGTGTAGGCTATTCTCATATGCCTAATTCGTATGATTTTTACCGGTTTAACAAAATTCAGGAATACATTATCCGCAATTTGACGGAATCCATCAACCTGAATGATGTGGCTTCTTTCGTGAATATGAGCCCGACGGCTTTTTGCCGGTATTTTAAAAAGCATACCAAAAAAACCTTTATTCAGTTTGTCACTGAATTCAAAATCGGACATGCCTGTAAGTTACTGGCCGAAGAACAAATGTCTGTGACCAGGGCTTGTTACGAAAGTGGCTTCAATAATCTTTCTCACTTCAATGATCAATTCAAGAAATTCGTTCATTTGACCCCAACAGAGTACAAAGCCGCTTATACAGGTTCATCCAGTTTATAGCCTGCATTTAAAGCGTTTAGTTACTTTTTACGATCTCAATGTGCCATATTTTATCGTTATATGCAGATTTTCAGCTAATTTGATAGGCTTGACCTCTTTAATCAGGACATTTGTTATTTGCATATTTCCTGTTTATTTATAACAAATAAGCTAATATAGCATCAGAATATGATAAAAATCTGTAAAATCATTCTGATATTCTCGCTTACTTTTACCCCATGTGATTGTTATTTTTTATAGAGGTTCTTGATTCATCTATAGAAATACAGTCTATATGAATAACCGATAAAATCTATACCAGATGCGAAAAAGAAGTCTGCTTTTGATCGTCCTGTTCTGTTGTATCTGTACTGCTGCCTTTTCACAAATATCCGGTAAAATCACGTCTTCTGAAGATAAGCTTGGTATGCCGGGAGTTGTTGTGACCGTCAAAGGAACAAAAATCAGTGCTGCAACTGATGTGAATGGAAATTTCATGATCAATGCCAAGGTTAATGATACCTTGATTGTTTCATTCGTTGGTATGAAGCCGGCGGAAAGGGTGATCAGAAACCGTGATTTCCAGGCCATCGAAATGCAGGTGGTTGACCGCGAAATATCAGAAGTGGTCGTCACGGCCCTTGGCATCAAACGCGAAGAAAAAGCACTGGGTTATTCGGTCCAGAAAATCGGTGGCGATCAAATTGCCAAGGTCAAGGAACTGGATGTGGTGAACGCTCTGTCAGGGAAAATCTCAGGTGTGAATATTATCCAAGGTGATGGTTCCATTGGAGGTGGAGGTTCACGAATCGTGATCCGTGGCGAATCTTCCCTGGCCGGCAATAACGACCCGCTTTACATTATTAATGGTATCGAAGGTAGTGCCAACGACGTGGCGCCTGATGATATAGAAAGTATCTCTGTCCTTAAGGGCTCGGCTGCAGCCGCCCTTTATGGTTCTAAGGCTGGTGCCGGAGTTGTCATCATTACCTCCAAAAGCGGTAAAGGGGCAAAGGGAACAGCTGTTGAATTCAATTCGAACATGACGTATCAAAGTCCGCTGGTGCTGCCTGATTATCAGAATCAGTTTGGACAAGGTGAAAGCGGTGAATACAGTTACTATGACGGGAACGGGAACGGCACATTCGATGACACTTACTATTGCTGGGGCCCTGCATTTGACGGCAAGATACGGTCACAATTCACCGGGAACAAT
>JAUZOU010000426.1 GCA_030706285.1 Bacteroidota bacterium | reverse complement strand
CCGGCACACCTGTTGGATGAAGAAGATCCGGTCTTTGCTTTCAACAAAGCCATCATCGATGCGACAGCCGATTTATGCGTAGCCTACAAGCCCAATCTGGCCTTTTACGAATGTAACGGCATCAAAGGGTGGCAAGCGCTGGAAAAAACTGTCCGCTACATTCGCGAAAACCATCCGGAACAATTTCTCATTGCCGATGCCAAACGAGGCGATATCGGCAACACGTCGGAAATGTACGCCTCCAGCTTCTTCAGTGAACTGCAGTTCGATGCCGTTACGGTGGCCCCGTACATGGGAGAAGACAGCGTCAAACCGTTTCTCTCCTACCCGGGCAAATGGGTGATTCTGCTGGCACTGACCTCCAACAAAGGTTCCCAGGATTTTCAGCTCACCCAGGATGCCAATGGCGAACGATTGTTTGAAAAAGTGCTCCGGAAATCCGGCGAATGGGCCGGCGACGACCAACTAATGTACGTGGTCGGCGCCACCCGGGGATCCATGTTTGCCGAAGTACGCAACCTCGTTCCGGACCATTTTTTACTGGTACCAGGCATCGGAGCTCAAGGCGGAAGCCTGGCCGAAGTCGTCAAATACGGTATGAACAAGCAATGCGGATTGCTGGTGAACTCATCCAGACAAATCCTGTATGCCGGAAAAGGAACCGATTTCGCTGATTACTCCAGAAAAGAAGCGCTGAACGTTCAACAGGAGATGGCCGGGTATCTGGTCAACTAGAAGCAGCAGGGCAAGACTCACCACTTGCCCATGGCAAACAAACACGCACCATGGAAAAACGGAAAATCATCAATGATCCTGTTTTTGGGTTCATCAACCTGCCGACCGGCTTTTTATATCAGGTTTATGAACACCCTTTCCTGCACAGACTCACACGCATCAAACAGCTTGGCATGTCCTCGTATGTCTATCCGGGTGCCCAACATACTCGCTTCATGCATACGACCGGCGCCATGTACCTGATGATGGAAGCCATCGGCCAACTCACCCTCAAGGGGCTGGAAATCACCGACGAGGAAGCGGAAGGCGTCACTGCTGCCATTATCCTTCACGACATTGGGCATGGACCGTTCTCCCACGTACTCGAACAGACGTTGATCAATGGCGTCACCCACGAAGAAATCTCGTTGCTGCTAATGGACCGCATGAACCGTGAATTCGGCGGAAAACTGGACCTGGCCATCCGGATATTCAAGGATGACTACCCTAAACGGTTTCTGCACCAGTTGGTCTCAGGCAATCTTGACATGGACAGGCTCGACTACCTGCGTCGAGACAGTTTTTTCACCGGAGTGACCGAAGGAAATATCGGTTCGGCCCGCATCATCAAAATGCTGAACATCGTGAATGATCGTCTGGTCATAGAAGCCAAAGGTATTTACTCTGTGGAGAACTACCTGATGTCCAGAGAATTTATGTACTGGCAAGTCTATCTGCACAAAACCTCCCTTGCCGCCGAAAAAATGCTTCAAAACCTGTTAAAACGGGCCAAATACCTCATCCGGCAAGGAGCACACCTCGAAACCTCAGACGCATTCAGCTATTTTCTGGCTGGCAAACAGAAAGCGGGCATCATGAACGATGCCGATCTGGATCAGTTTGTCCGCCTGGATGATACCGATGTCTGGTCTGCCATCAAGGCATGGCAAACAGCGGACGACTTCGTGCTGTCAACGCTGAGCAAAGGTCTGATTGACCGCCATTTGTTCAAAATGGAGCTGACCAATGACGCTCCGGACGAGCAACGGCTCGAATCCGATCTGAAACAGATTGCCGGCACGTTAAACATCACACCGGAAGAAGCCGGCTATTTTGTATCATTGAGTAACGTTTCCACCAACATGTACAGCGTGGCCGATGACAGCATCGATATTCTGTACAATGATGGCAGCACGCTCCCGATCACGACGGCTTCTGACATGCTCAATCTGGAGTTGCTTTCCAGAAAGGTATCCAAGTATGCCTATTGTCATATACGGATAAAATAACATGCCTTTGGAAAGTAACTATGCTATTAATCATGAATATTTTGTATTTTTGCGCAAATTTTTTCAATAAATGACATATACTGCACAACAGATTGCCAGTTACTTATCCGGAACCGTTGAAGGCGATGCTTCAGTAGTGGTAACCAATTTTTCCAAGATTGAAGAAGGGTCCGAAGGCACATTAACGTTCCTGGCCAATCCGAAATACACACCTTTCATTTATTCGACAAAAGCCAGTATTGTACTGGTAAACAACGATTTCGTAGCCGAACAACCGATTTCCGCCACCCTGATCCGCGTAGAAAACGCCTATGAATGCCTGGCCAAATTGTTGAATCTCGTTTCTTCCTCCAGGAAAGAAAAGACCGGCATCGATACCAAAGCCGCCATCGATCCGTCAGCCAAACTCGGAAAGGACATCTTTGTCGGAAGCTTTTGTTACATCGGGGAAGGCTCTGAAATCGGAGACAACACAAAACTCTATCCGCAAGTCTATATCGGTGATCATGTCCGCATCGGAAGCAACTGCATCCTGTATCCAGGGGTAAAAGTCATGGACGGCTGTCTCATCGGTAACAATTGTATTTTTCAATCCAGCGCCGTCATTGGCGGGGATGGATTCGGCTTTGCTCCCAAAAGCAGTGGAGAATACGAAAAGATTGCTCAAATTGGCAACGTCATCATTGAGGACGATGTTGAAATCGGTGCCAACACCACCATCGACCGGGCCACGATGGGTTCAACCATCATCAGGAAAGGCGTCAAACTGGACAACCTGATTCAGGTTGGCCACAATGTCGAAATTGATGAAAACACAGTGGCAGCCGCTCAGGTCGGTTTTGCCGGTTCCACCAGGATCGGCAAGAACTGCATGATCGGAGGCCAATGCGGATTTGCCGGGCACCTTCACATTGCCGACGGT
>JAUZOU010000425.1 GCA_030706285.1 Bacteroidota bacterium | reverse complement strand
TACCCTGTTGAACACAGAACTGGAACAAGCAGGTGACCATGTATTTCAGGAAACATTTATCTATGTTGGAGCTGGCAAGCAATTATCCAAATCGGTGTTTTTAAAAATTCAAGGAGGATATTATCATCTGAATACAGCGGCCGGAACAACTGGCCATTCGTTGTTTGCAGAACTCTTATGCCTGTATCGCCCCCTTTCCGGACTGACAATCGGTTGTTACCTCTTTAATCCGACCGGAGCAACAATCAAGTCGGCTATGGGAACCGGTCAGCTACCGCAAACCTTTAATTTCGGCGGTTCATATCAGCCAATGAAAGACATCGTCGTCTTGTTCGAAGCAGAAAAGCAATCGGAAGAAACGCTGTTATGGCATGGAGGCATCGAAATTGGATTATTAAAGAAAAACGCTATACTGCTTGGCTTGTCTGGTTCCCCTTTTATGCCTTCCTGGGGGTTTAATGGGAATTTCAGGCGACTGTCTTATGTCGTTGGAGGCCATCTTCACCAGATCCTTGGCATAACATCCGGCATCTCGTTGTACTATCACTTGAAATGATCATCCATCATGATATTAATGCCTGTCCGCAAAAAGTTCCACCCAATCAGACAGTGGCTGATCCTTCCTTTACTTGCATGGCCGATTCAGGTAACAGAAGCCTCTGTTGTTACGGAAAGTGACGCTCAATCAACATGCCAATCAACAGCCGAAACCGAAATGGAAAGCATCCTGACTGAATTGGCAGAGAACGGCATCACTGAGGCTACACTTGAAGAATTCCGCGAACAGCTGACAACGCTGCTGGATCATCCGATTGCCATCAATACAGCCGCCAGAGAACAGTTGGAATCTATTCCGTTCTTAAGCAAGGATCAGACAGAAGCACTCTCTTATTACCTGTACCGGTACGGCCCGATGATGGACGTATCAGAATTGCTCCTTGTCGATGGATTTAACGAGCAAACACTCAAACTTCTGGTTCCGTTTATTTACCTAAGTGATACCCTTACCGTAACAGCCCGGCAATCTGTTAATACCATACTTAATTATGGCAAACAGGAATTCAGAATAACCGCCGGAAGATGCGTGCAATCAAAAAGAGGTTATACCGAAACAAGTTCTCCAGCGTATCATTATGCGGGTGATCCATGGATGTGCAGCTTTCGTTATGGCTTTAACTATAAAAACACTGTCCAGATGGGCATCACCTGCCAAAAAGATGCTGGAGAAACATGGCTTACCAAGCAGCATTTTCCAGACTACACTTCTTTCCACCTGTTATATAGAGGGAAGAAATTCATTAACACACTGGTGGCTGGAGATTATACCGTTTCATTAGGGCAAGGGCTTGTTTGTGGCCATGCATTTGGACTAGGAAAAACCTTAAGCTCAACTCAACCGGAAATCTACGGACAATCCTTAAAACGGCATGTTTCAACAGCTGAATCCGGCTTCCTAAGGGGCCTGGCCTGCCAGTTTAATCTGCTTAAGGAGCCAGTCCATCCATCTGAACAGATCATTGGTTCCATTCAATTACTGACATTCGGCTCCATCCGGCATCTTGACGCCAACGTGTCCGGTAAAGAGTTCACGTCAATCTCAGAGTCAGGGCTGCACCGGACTGAACAGGAACAAGCAGTCAGAAATCGGCTACTCATGGTGACGGAAGGAACACACTTATCCATCAAGACACAAAAAGCGCAGATTGGCCTGACGGCCATGTACTGGCAGTTGAACGCCACCATGAATCCGCAACCGGAACCTTATAACCTATTTTACCCAAGAGTAAATCAGGGAGGAAATACTGCTGTTAACTACCGTCTCAGATGGATGAATGCCACTTGGTTTGGCGAACTGGCAGCAGATAACCAGGCACATCTGGCTTGTCTGTCAGGCGTGTCAATGAAACCGTCGGCAAGGATGGACTTATCCCTGTTGTACAGAAATTATTCCCCATCATACAACGCTTTCTTTGGCCACGCATTTGGCGAAGGGACATCAGTCAGAAATGAAAAAGGATACTACGCATCACTTGAATGGCAAATCATGTCCCATATGCGTTTGAATGCCTATTATGACCTGTTTATCTTTCCATGGCTGACTTATCAGTGTCATGAACCGTCATCAGGTGATGAAACAGCCTTCCAGACAGTATGTAAACTTTCAAAACAGGCTGAATTGTTACTCAGATTTAAGGCCAAACAGACCGTCAGGAATGAATCATCGATAGGCTGTCATATACCTGTTACCACGTTGAATAAAAAGAGACAAATCCGTGTCCAATACACGGATATGACGGAAAAATGGACATTTCAGTCTGTATTTGATTACAATACGTTC
This sequence comes from Bacteroidota bacterium, assembly GCA_030706285.1. Classification (GTDB taxonomy): domain Bacteria; phylum Bacteroidota; class Bacteroidia; order Bacteroidales; family UBA1402; genus UBA8389. Next base: position 595 of record JAUZOU010000425.1, on the reverse strand, counting down.
GAAAATGAGGTAACACATCCTGCAACAAATGGCATAGCACTTTCGCAGACCATCAGATACAGTTTATCTCATCCAGCCATTGAGCTATCAACTAAATGTTCCTTGTTTGACGCGGTAAATTATGAGAACTGTATTTATTCGTATGAAAAATCGTTGCCAGGAATCTTTTCCATGCCGTCATTTTATGGCCAAGGTGCACGCTTCAGCCTATGCCTGTCTTATTCAATCAATCAGACAGTCACCTGCTGGTTTAAGTCAGGTCACTTTTTCTATCGGGACAGATCCGAGACCGGGACAAACGGAGAACTGGTCAATGGAAATTGTCTGACAGATATTCAAGGCCTTCTTCGGATTAAATTCTGACGCAATTCCAACATCCTGTCTGAAACTTTCAATACCTTTGTGCCTGAATTATCTCTGCCTGACTGAACAGGCATATTCGTCAAATACAGTAAAAAACATGGCAACAATTCTATTCAATGAAATTATTTTTGGGCCTGTGCATAGCCGCAGATTAGGTGTGTCCTTAGGCGTTAACCTGCTTCCCGTTAATGGAAAAGTTTGTTCGTTCGATTGCCTGTATTGCGAATGTGGC
>JAUZOU010000424.1 GCA_030706285.1 Bacteroidota bacterium | reverse complement strand
CTCGGCCAAGCCCGTCGAACCGATAAAATCGGGCGTACCGGCCTCGAACTTATACGGCAGCACATTCCAGGTCGTACCGGAAAAATGGACTTGATCGATCATTTCTCCTCCTCCTTGATAGGGTGGCATTTGGCTAAGCCAGGCGGTCTTGCCGTATAATGCACCAATACCGGCAGGGCCATATACCTTATGGCCTGAAAAAGCATAGAAATCGGCATCAAGGTCCTGGACATCGACTTTCATGTGCGGCACAGCCTGAGCACCGTCTACCAGAACCGGGATTTCGGCTTTATGGGCCATGGCAATCATTTCCTTAACCGGATTGACTGTTCCAAGCACATTGGAAACATGAGTCACTGCAACCAGCTTCACTCTTGGATTGAGCAATGCCCGGTATTCATCCAACAGCAATTCACCTTGATCGTTCATCGGAATCACCTTCAAAACCATTTTTTTCCGGTCACACAGCATTTGCCATGGAACGATGTTGGAATGGTGTTCCATCACGGTCACCACGATTTCATCCCCTTCGTGGCAAAACGCTTCGCCAAACGAAAAAGCAACCAGATTGATGGCTTCGGTCGTACCGCGGGTAAACAGGATCTCTGATGCTTTTCCGGCATTCAGAAATGCGCGAACCCGTTCCCGGGCATTTTCATGGGCTTCAGTGGCCCGTTGGCTCAGATAATGGACGCCTCTGTGGATGTTGGCGTTTGTCGTATAGTAACCATTTTCAATACGCTCAACCACACGTCTGGGTTTTTGAGTGGTAGCCCCGTTGTCAAAATAAATCAGATCCTTTCCATAGACTTTTTCACTAAGGATCGGAAACTGCTGACGTAAATCCTTAAATATCGCATTCATAATCAGACACATTTATCGGCCGTACATCCGGCACATTTGGCCAATTCACCGCGGAACCGTTTTTCCACCAGCATACGCATTCTGTCACGCAGCGGCACCAGACTGATCTTGTCAATCACGTCGGAAGTAAAGGCATACTTGAGCAGCAACCTGGCTTCCGTTTCAGAAATACCTCTGGAACGGATGTAAAAGAGGGCATTTTCATCCATCTGGCCGGTCGCAGTACCGTGACTGCATTTGACGTCATCCGCATAAATTTCCAGCTGCGGTTGGGCCAACATCAAGGCGTTTTTGCTGCACAAATTTTTGTTGGATTGATAGGCATTGGTTTTCTGAGCCCCCTTTGAAACGACGATGCTGCCGGCAAAGATACCTTTGGCAGAATCATCCAGTACATATTTGAACAGCTGGTTGCTGTTGCAATAAGGAGCGATGTGTTTGACCAGTATATGATTATCGGCAAACTGGCTCTGTTCTCCCAGTACAATACCGGACAGATTGGCCTCTGCATGTTCACCGTTCAGCGTTACGTTGATGTTGTTACGGGTTTTCCCATTGTTCAATGTCACCCCGTTCATCAACAAACCGGATCCTTCCGACTGAGAGACAAACGTATTGGCCACCCGGGTCGTACGGTTATGGCTCATCTCCAATTCATAATACTCCAGATTGGCCCCTTTTCCCAGAAAGAGTTCGGTGACCTGATTGGAAAAGAAGCGGTTTGGTGACAGCGTATGGTCACAGAAAAGAACTCTGGCCTGAGCCCCTTCTTCCATGATAATCAGCACCCGGCGTTGAACCATCATATCTTCAGGCCCCTGTAGAATCTGAATGATCTGAATCGGTTTTTCAATCTGCACATTGGCAGGCACATACAACACCAAGCCATCTTGGACAAATCCTGTATTCAAAGATACGAGACCATCGGAAGAGGCGGCAGATAGTTTTGTGAAATACGGTTTCAGCAGATCAGCATGAGAACGCGAATAGTCATTCAAGCTACCGCAAAGAACGCCTTCCGGAAGGCTGGCATTCCTTTCCCCCTTGTAAAACTGGTCATTGATGATAAAAAACAGCTTGGTAGACAGGTTGGGCACATCGCAGCTGAATACGTCATGAGGATTGGAAGGTATATGAATGCGCTTCAGATTCAGGCCGTAATCGTAGGAAAATTCTTCCCGCAAGTCGCAGTGTCTGTATGCTTCAGTCTCCGGGTCCGGGAAACCGGATTTTTCGAACGCAGCCATAGCGGCATCTCTCGGCTCATTCATCAATGTTCCGCAAGTTTCATTGATGGTACCGGTCAATTGTCGGTAAAGGTCAATATAGGGTTGTTCGGCTTGCATCATGCTTTATTCTTCATTTTCTTGCTTAATCCAATCGTAGCCCTTCTCTTCCAGTTCATAGGCCAGCTCCTTACCTGCCGTTCTGACAATCCGTCCGTTATAGAGAATATGGACGAAATCCGGCACGATATAATCCAGCAATCGTTGATAATGAGTGATAACAATGGTGGAATTATCGGGCCGGCGCAATTTGTTGACACCAGTGGCTACAATGCGCAATGCATCAATATCCAGTCCGCTGTCCGTCTCATCCAGAATGGACAGTTTCGGTTCCAGCATGGCCATCTGGAAGATTTCATTGCGTTTTTTCTCCCCACCTGAAAAGCCCTCATTCACAGAACGGTTGGCCAGCTTGCTTTCCAGTTCAACGACGTTGCGCTTTTCGCGCATCAATTTCAGGAAATCGGCCGCTGAAAGGGGTTCTTCATTCCGGTACTTACGATGTTCATTGACAGCCGCGCGCATAAAATTGGTCATGCTGACGCCTGGAATCTCGACCGGATACTGAAAACTCAGAAAGATACCTTCACGTGAACGGACTTCCGGCGGCATTTCCAGCAGGTTTTTTCCATTAAACCAGACTTCGCCGTCTGTAACCTTGAATGCGGGATTTCCAGTCAATATGGCCGACAATGTACTTTTCCCTGATCCATTCGGACCCATGATGGCATGTATTTCACCTTCATTGATCGTCAGGTTGATGCCTTTCAGGATTTCCTTACCTTCAATAG
>JAUZOU010000423.1 GCA_030706285.1 Bacteroidota bacterium | reverse complement strand
ATATCCCGACCCTGGGGATCTTTCACGATTCGTGGAGCACCGGCACTTCTCAGCATACCGCCTCTCACATCCGGAAATAACCGCACCAAAGAATCCACACCGTTTGCTTTCAAAACCTTGTCAACCGCACTGACGCCAGCCGCTCTTAATCGGGCACCACTACTGAGGGGTACTTCATCCTTAAATTTGACAATCACTTCGTTGGGTACAAAGTTCATCTGGTCTACCCGTGGGTCTTGTGGTTGATCGGTGTTAGCTGTAGTAAAACGATCCGCCGTATTTTGAGCAGACAGGGATAAGAATCCCATCATCAGAATCAAGGAGATAATCTTTTTCATGGCTACAGAATGGATTAATCGGTAAATTAATTGTTTGTTGTTATTACTAAAAATAATCTAACAAAACAGACAGTAATTTTATCAGCTAAAATACATAAATGTTTTAAATAAGTATAAATTTGGTTAACTGTTTTGCCTTTTATTCTTGACCGGATTTTCTGGTCAGTATTTGACACCGGAATCGAAGAAAAATAAAAGATATAACCCCCAGGGCAAGCCTTGGATCCATGATTCCACCGCAAGCGGCGAGGGACAGCTTTTACAGATTAAATGATCGTTATTTATAAAGTTGTATTATATTGATATTCAGACATATAATGTTTGCATCTAAAAACGATATGTACAACTGTATTATTTACGACGTTTATCTTTACAGGATGTTTGTTTGCTTAAAAAAAGTCATCTACAGAACGCGCATGAAACGCAACATACTTTTTTCTGTCCTAATCGCTTCTTTGGTCCTTATGACGTCGTGTAAACCGACTGTCAAGAGCGGTTATGTCAATGTTCCGACTGTTACAAAAAATGCCTTGTCCGGCATTTATGACATGTCCCCAACATCGCCGACCACCAGGTTATATTATGAAGAGGCAGGCCAGGGAGAACCGGTCATCCTGCTGCATGGTCATTCAGTCGATTGCCGGATGTGGGATGATGTGTTTTTCAAACTGGCAAAAAGATACCGGGTTATTCGATACGACCTTCGGGGATACGGCAAGTCTGGCATGCCTGAAGTAGGATTCGGTTACCTGCATGCAGACGATCTGAACAATCTCATGGAGGCACTGAAGATTCGCAAAGCCCACCTGGCCGGGGTGTCATTGGGAGGCATGGTGCTGACCGATTTTGTTGCCCTGTATCCTAACCGCGTCCTTTCCGCCACCATTTCTTCAGGGGCCATCACAAATATTCCCGATCGCAGTTCAGCCCCTAAGGTAGCTGTTCAGCTGTACAACGATACGGTTTTTGCCTTGCAACGTCAAAAAGTGCAGGATAATCTGAGAAAAGGCGTCATAAACCTAAAAAAAGATTGGAAACGGTCGATGAAGCAGATCAGCGGCAAACGCTACCACTCTATTAAAAAGAAGCTGTTCCGGATGATCGATGACTGGCCAGCCTGGCAATGGACACACCCTGAAGTAGACCCATTTATCGGCGATCAGGCAGACAGTCTGTTGACCAAACAGAAAGTCCACCCTCCCATTCTGTTGATCATCGGCCAACATGATTTTGACAGCAGTAAAAAATCGATGCAGCGAATGGCCTCTCTTTGCCCGGGAGCCCGTATTGAACAAATGAGCAATGCCGGGCATTTCACAGTTATGGAATATCCGGATGATTTCGAGAAACGGTTGGAGGCTTTCATCAACTTTGCAGACAAAACAGTGATCAAATAAACCAGGTTGGGAGTCAACTAAAAAAATCCATTCCCGATGTATGGGGCTATATGAAGATGTAAAGTGGGATCAAGTTGAAAACTTGTGGAGTTTACCCAAAGAATGAATCATCTGATTAGTCGGCGCTGATGGATAGTAACCGGTAGTGAAGCAGGCACAAACGACGATTAAAGCGGCCACCTGATCAACACCTTTCCCATAGTTCTATTGAAAATTTTTAAACTTTCTGGTGACCATATCCAGCACGGCGTTGTCTTGCGTTCAAAGAGTCACCAACTTCAAAAACCTTTACCGGTAAAAACGAATCGTTTATCTGTCCTTTTCTGAAAATATCAGATTAAGAATTAGTTTTATACGTTTTAATTCGCAGCGTCTGAACATCTATAACGATCCGTTTTATATGAAACTAACATTCCTTTTATTCCTGTCATTCAGCTTGCTTGGCATCGCAGGTTCCTATGCCGACAATCAGAAAAGCCTAACCATTCAGACGCTCGATGGTTCAGAAAAAAAAGTCACGGTGACCGAAATCCGGAAACTCACTTTTTTAAATGACCAACTGATTATCAACTATACAGATGGAGCCTCTGCTTCTCAAGCCTTGTCAACCATCAACAAGCTCTATTTTTCAACTTCAACCGGCCTGAAGCAACCAGTTTCGAACAGCAGATTGGCCGTGTATCCGAATCCGGTAGCTGAAATGCTGACAATTATAAACGCAGCTCAACAAACAAACAGGCTTACCTTGTTCAGCCTTGACGGAACAGTCATCACCCGGAAACAGTTTTCCTCCGGTGAAATACAGCTGGACATGAGTACGCTGGCCAATGGCTTGTATCTTCTCAACATCAACAATCAGACATTCAAGATCAGGGTTCAAAAATGAAAAAAATCACGATCCCATGCATCCTGCTTGGATGCTGCATCATATTGACAGCTCAGGACAAGCTGTTTATCCATAAAACAGACCACATCACACTGGGTGTGCCCGTCTCATCTGTAGACAGCATCCACTTCAGCAACGATGCGTCCACTGCCTTTTTCAACATCGGCAATGCCATGACCGCTATTGCAACCTCTGCCATCGACAGCCTGTCCTTTGGCTCCAATTCAACCACCATCACGGTCAATTATGACGGGACAACAGTTTACGTGGTCAACCCACTGGCTTTTGAAGGTGTATCAATCACGGTAGACGGCGCTGATGTTACT
>JAUZOU010000422.1 GCA_030706285.1 Bacteroidota bacterium | reverse complement strand
TGGTCTTGCCGGCCAACCAGCGGGATTACTGGAAATTTCTCTGCAAAGAATATGAGTTTTCTGTTCCTCACCAATTGACGGCTGGTGGAGACTGCCGGTTTGATTCTGTCCGGAATGGCTTGTCATTGGCCGGAAATAAAGGGTTGATTGCTATCCACGATGGTGTCAGACCATTGGTTTCGCCCGAACTGATCAACCGTTGTTTTCAGGCAGCCAGAAAATATGGTGCTGCCGTTCCGGTAACGCCTGTCATTGAAAGTCTTCGTAAGGTAGAAGGTTTGTTGAGCCATGCTGAATCAAGGAGCGATTACCGGTTGGTTCAGACCCCTCAGGTTTTTAAGGCAGAGCTCATTCAGACTGCCTACAGGCAAGCTATCGGCAATGACTTTACGGATGACGCCTCAGTGGCTGAGGCTGCCGGTATTCCGGTACAGTTGGTGGAGGGTGAACGGACAAACCTTAAAATAACAGAAGCCATCGATCTCCAATTGGCTGAATTGTTCTTTAAAAACGAGTGACAGTGCTGGATTTAGCCAACAGAGAATTGAAATTTATCCCTGGCGTCGGACCGGCCAGAGCGGAACTTCTGAAAAAAGAGCTTCAGATATCCAATCAGGAGGATCTGCTGTACATTTTTCCTTATAAATACATTGATCGAACCAAGTTTCATCAGATTGCGGAACTGACTTCCGATGTTTCGTACATTCAGCTCCGTGGCAAATTCCTGACATTCGAGACCATCGGAACGGGACGGGTAAAACGCCTGAGAGCTATGTTTTCCGACGGTACGGGCACGATTGAGGTGGTCTGGTTTAAGGGGCTGAAATACGTTGAAGACAAGTACAAACCTGGCGTTGAGTACATCCTGTTCGGCAAGCCGTCCGTCTATGGGCATCAGCTTTCGATGGCCCATCCTGACATTGAAACAGTGACTGTCAACGCGGCGTACCCTAAGGCCGGACTTCAGCCGTTTTACAACACGACGGAAACAATGAAGTCGCATTACCTGAATTCAAAGGCCTTGCATACCATTCAGGTTAGTCTGATCCGGTCGATTCAGGAACGCATTCCGGAGACGCTGCCGGATAGTATGCTGAAAAAATACCGGCTGATGCCGTTGCACGATGCCTTGACGCAAATGCACCTTCCAACCGATCAGGCCAGACTGAAACAAGCACGTTACCGGCTGACATTTGAAGAATTGTTCTATCTGCAGCTTCACATCCTGAAATATACGAAAGATCGTGAAAAGAAATACAGGGGCTATCCGTTTCGTCACATCGGAGCACTGTTCAACACCTTTTACCACGACTATCTGCCATACGAATTGACGAATGCCCAGAAGCGGGTACTGAAAGAAATCCGTCATGATATGGGGCAAGAGCGACAGATGAACCGGTTGCTTCAGGGTGACGTTGGCAGCGGAAAGACCCTTGTTGCACTGATGTCCATGCTGATGGCGGCAGACAACGGTTTCCAGTCAAGCATCATGGCTCCCACGGAGATTTTAGCTAACCAGCATTATGAAACGATCACCTCGTTTTTGGATGGCATGAGCGTCCGTGTCGGCTTGCTTACCGGTTCAACCAAACCGAAAGACCGGAAAGTCTTGCATGAAGGATTATTGTCGGGTGACATTCAACTGTTGATCGGGACTCATGCCCTGATTGAGGAAACCGTTCAATTTAAAAACCTTGGGTTGGTGGTGATTGATGAGCAGCACCGTTTTGGTGTGGCCCAACGTTCAAGGCTTTGGCTCAAAAATGAAATGCCTCCTCATGTGCTGGTTATGACGGCTACCCCCATTCCTAGAACCTTGGCGATGACTGTTTACGGAGATTTGGATATCTCCGTCATCGATGAGCTGCCTCCTGGAAGAAAGCCAGTCAAAACAGTGCACCAGTATGAAAACAAACGGGCTCCAATCATTCAGTTTATTCGTGGTCAGTTGGCTGAAGGGCGGCAAGTCTATATTGTCTATCCGTTGATCCAGGAATCAGAAAAGTCGGATTATAAAAACCTGGAAGAAGGGTTTAAAATGACCAGGGAAGCTTTTCCGGATGTTGAAATTGGCATGGTGCACGGAAAACTGAAACCAGCTGAGAAGGAGGCCCAGATGCAGGCCTTTGTGTCCGGAAAGTCAAAAATACTGGTAGCCACCACTGTCATTGAAGTCGGAGTGAATGTGCCCAATGCGACGATCATGGTCATTGAGAGTGCCGAACGGTTTGGCCTGTCCCAGTTGCATCAGTTGCGCGGAAGGGTAGGGCGGGGAGCCGACCAGTCCTATTGTATGCTGGTCACTTCCTACAAATTGTCTGAAGATAGCCGCAAGCGCATCGAAATCATGACATCGACCAACGATGGTTTTGAAATTGCCGAGGCTGATTTAAAATTACGGGGCCCCGGTGATCTGGAAGGAACTCAACAAAGTGGCATTCCATTTGACCTGAAAATTGCGAATCTTAGCCGGGATGTCCAGTTGACCGAGTTCGTCAGGAACTTGGCGAGAAGTGTTCTGGAGGTTGATCCGGAGCTTTCTTCGGAGGAAAATCGAGTGATGAAAATCCAGTTGAAAAAGCGTTTTTCGCAGTCAATTAATTGGGGTGTTATCAGTTAACGAATTGAAAAAAAAGCTAAAAGGGACTTGTTCATTCAAAAAATATTCTTACATTTGAAAATCAGGGTCAGGAAAGAGCCCTGCTTTTTATTAATTTATCAAGTCCTCAAGAATGAAATTTCGATTCCTTACAACGCTAATACTACTGTTAAACATATTGACAATATTTGCGCAGGACAGATATGCAGCGAATATTTCGTATGGCAGACGTCATGCGTTGCTGGATTCAGTCATCATGCTAGATTTAAAAGATGAAGATTCAGAACAAGTTGACTTGTACGATGGAATTTATTAAAACTGGAGTTCGACTAAAGTCGATCATTACAGTGTCATTTTTGGAAAATT
>JAUZOU010000421.1 GCA_030706285.1 Bacteroidota bacterium | reverse complement strand
GATCATGTCAAACCGGCATGTTTCCACCCGTTCGGCTTTCAAAGGCATTTCTCTGACCATTGAATCCAGCAAGCCCATGGCTTCGATGGTTTTATCGCACTGAGTGGAAAGCATCATATACAGCGAACCAGGCTGGCCGGACCGGATGAAAGGAGCCGGTTCGTACATCGCACGGACTCTGTAAGCCAACGACCTGAATTCACGGATTTCCTGAAACAGCAGACTGCTCATGGAACCGCCAAAATAATTGTTGAACAACGTTGCCTCATGACGTGATGTTCGATCAGGGTTGACTTCACCTTTGATATACCCGTAAACGATGCTTTGAGAAGCCTTCGGATCATTGATCAGATAAACAACGGGTTCGTTAACGGGTTGAAGGTCAAAACAAACCGGATTGTTGGAAGGTATGGTGCATGTTTCCGGTGACAAATATTTTTTAACCAGTGCTGCAACAACTTCGACCGGCTGGTTTCCACAGTAATGCATATCGCAGGCTACCTGCGTCACCGCTTTGAATTCACCGACAAGATCTGTTGCTTTCAGCTTCTTTAATTCTGCCATGGAAAAGCGGTTTAACTCATCCGAATTGTTCCCGAATTTGACCTTGTGAAACAGTGCTTCAGCCACATTATCCGTAGACTTCCGTTCAGACTTTTCCACCACTTTCCGCTCATCAATGATCGTCTTCAATTGCTTCTTATCCGGTTTCACCCGGTTAATAAACTGATTGGCCAAGGCCAATGTCGGTTCCAGCTGTTGGTCAAATCCGGAAAGCGTTATCGTAAAGGCTTCAGGTGATGATTCAAAACTCATGGTGCTACCCAATTGCTGCAAACTCTTTCTGAAATCCTGAAGTGACAGGCTATCCGTCCCCAAATAGTTCAGAATGGTACTGGCCGGTGCGATCAGTCTGGATTCCCTGGTGCCTTTGCCATAATTCAATTTAAGGGTAAAAACATCGTTCAATGGATTCTGTGTAACATACAACGTCGCATGAGAAGCCAGGTTGATGGTCTTGACATCTTTTTCAAAATCCAGGAAACGTGGGGCAAGGGTATCGACAGGAACTGATTCAAGCGCTTTGGCATACGCTGATTTCGCTTCTCTGTTCGGAGGCACGATGGGTGCAAATCCTGGTTTCTGCAATTTATCTTTTGGATAGCTGCCTGTTTTTTTAATCAATGATAAATAGTTTTCATTCAAATAAGTATTGGCCACTTTTATGAGATCGTCTTTGGTAAGAAACTCGATGCTCTGAACATCCTTTATGTAATCTTCCCAGCTTTTGCCGGTTCCAAGTAGCATGATCATTCGCTGAGACCGGGAATCGATGTTTTCCAGCTCCCTTTCAAAATTCCGTTTGTACTCAAGTTTCAGGCTGGTAAGCGTTTCTTCGGAGAAGTCTCCGTTTTTGATGCGATTGATCTCATGCATCACCATCGCTTTTGCCTTTTTGTTTGAATGGAATGGAATCTTCGGTAAAACGATGGTGGCAACAGCCCCTTCTTCTTTCATACCGTATGCCACGGCGACGGCTTCTGTCAATTTGTGGTCCGAAGTCAGTTTATCCAGACTACCGGTTCCATTTTCGTTATTCAGCAATCTCATGGCTATTTTAAGCTTCAACTCGTCCGGATGGCCGGTTGGAACACCTCTCCAGATCATACCGCAAGCATTGATGATCGGTATATTGATCAGGACATTCATTGGAACGGCGCCTTCCAGCGGTTTTGGTGAAGGCACTTCCTGCTTGGGGGCAACGCCGGGCTTGATGCGGCCAAATGTCTTTTCAAGCAAAGGCACCATTTCTGACGTGTTGAAATCACCACTCAGAATCAGTCCCATGTTGCCTGCCACATAATAATCGTCAAAAAAACGGCTCATTTGGGACAGCTGAGGATTCTTCAGATTTTTGGTACTACCTATAATCGGATAAGCGTACGGATGAGGGGCAAAAAAACGGTCCATGACCTTTTCCATCGCATTATTCAGCAAGTTGTCGCTGTACATGTTTTTTTCTTCATAAACTGTTTCAAGCTCGCTCTGAAACAGGCGGAAAACCGGATGGACAATCCGCTCACTGCACAGTTCGGCCCATTGCCTGAAATATTGGGGTGAGAAGGAATTGTGATAAACAGTCATATCCTGCGAGGTCCAGGCATTCAGATTCGAACCACCGTATCGCGAAATCAGCCGGTCAAATTCATTGGGAATGACATAATCGGATGAACGGATGCTTAGCCGGTTGATTTCAGCCTGAATCGATTTTCTGGCAGCCTCATCACCGGTTTTCGACAATTCATCGTATTTCATGGAAATGGAATCCAGTAACACCTTTTCCGCTTCATAATTGAGAGTCCCGATTTTATCCGTTCCCTTGAACATCATGTGTTCGAAATAATGTGCAATGCCTGTGTCCGGACAATCTTTTGCTCCGGCCTTAACCACTACAGCTCCAAACACTTTCGGCTGGGAATGGTCTTCATTCAGCCAGACTGTCAATCCGTTGTTCAATGTCAGTTCTTGTACTTTCAGGGCTTCCGGAACTGCCGCATTCAGTACATCGTTACAAAGTAAATATAGCATAATAAAAAAATAGTTTTTTTTCATATGGCACCATCTAAAAAATAAAATCGGGCGCTAAGGTACTGTAAATATTATACAAACAGAAAGCTATTAAATTATTTTTCAATATCAATACAAAAATTTAGCTTTAACGGACATGTTGTAGTATCCGGCTTTTCCGGAGCCACTGATTGCCCATTTAGCTGACAGTAATAACGTGCCGGTCGATGCTTTTTCGGGCGCGGTTCGCCGATTTGATCTGAAAATTCTGTATTTTAGCCAGCCGAAAACAGTAAACCCAAACTGTATTGACAACCATGAAACAGAAAAAAGCAGTCATCGTTTGTTTGTACCTGATTTATAGTCTGACGGGCTTTGCCTCCGAAATGCCCGGTTCT
>JAUZOU010000420.1 GCA_030706285.1 Bacteroidota bacterium | reverse complement strand
CTGAACCGGTACGGAATAGACAAACTGCCGGATCGCTCTTCCAAATAGTTATAAATGATCGCTTTCTGACCTGGAGTATATTTAGCATAATTCAGTTCGAGTGTCGAATGCAAAGGCAGCGTCAGGTTCATCGTTCCTTTAGCCCGGACATTGTAAGCGTACTCCCCGGTAATCAACATGCTGGAGAACGGTTGAAACGTAAAGTTGGCAAACGGAATTTCCGGCCCTGTGGAAATGGACGACAAATATTCCATACCAGCACCGGCAGTAAATGTTCTGAACAGACCATAGCTGAATTCAGCTCTGCCATATCTCGAATTGAGCGAATCCATCAGCTCACCTCCGGTGATCCTGTATTCAAATTCCCCTTTCGGCATCATATTGTATGGCATGTTGAAGGTCTTCTCTTCAGACCTCATCTCGCCTCCGGGACCATAAAACCGTAATGTAATGTTGCTGGTCCCAAACACAATCGGCATGGCAAACGAATAAAAACCAGAAGCATCAGCTTTGGTATAACCGGTCAGGATATTATTGACATACAATTCAACATACCAGTCGGGAGAGGTATAATTTGAAATAACATAATTGCCCAATGCCTTTCTCACCGTCGTAGGCGTATTCGAAACGACAAAACCATCGACAGGCGACAACAGCGACGCAATGGAACGACTGTTCACACGGCCAAGCTGAATTTGCCTGACTAGACTGGCATCATTGTTTGCCCATCTCCAGCTATATTGTTGCTGTTCCCGTTTCATTCCATAGACATTAGACGCATTCAAAAAAATATTCGTTTCACCACCCAAAATTTCTGATCCTCCTCCTAATTCCACGCGCGTTTCATTGGTATAGCCTTTCGCCTGACTTGATGCAACAGACCAGTCGAACATGCCTCCTTTGAACCAATGATAATCCCTTTTCAGTATGGTATCATATGCCACACTTTCTCCTTTTGAGTTCAGCTTCTCTCTGGCTTGTTCCTGCTTTTTCAGTTTGATGACTGGCAGTTCAAATCCGGAGGTAAACGTGGCCAGCAAGGCACGAAAATTAAAACTGATCTTAAACCCGAATGCCCGTTCATAAACGCTGCTTCTAAGATAGACGGAACCCATATCCATCGTTGCTTCGCCTTTGTCAATCTTGGTCTTTTCCCCTTTGAACGTCACAAACCGCTCAGGCAAATTGATTTCAAACGCATTGTCCGGCGTTTCAACATAACCTTTCACAACTTGACCGTCAGAAGAAGGGGTATTCACGATCTTCAGCAGATTAAATAAAGCATCAACAGGTAAATACAGTCCGTTAGGATCCTCATAGAGTGCAGGAAAAACATAGCTGCCAATCTCATCGAATTTAACGGTTACATTAAATGCATCAAGATTGGAGTTGTCAAAGGTATCCTGACTATAACTATTGAAACTTGCTGCCAATAGATAGACCGTCATGCATAATTTCAGAATTGAAGTCTTGTTATGATGAGGTTGCAACACAGTCATCTATTCAATAGGTTTAATTGAAATGGTATCAGGCAGTTTTCAATTATTTCTGAACGATTGTTAACGAAACATCAGTATGATACGTACCAGAAGGATTATAGGATAGCGGCCTTACTTTGAGGGTACCGCCCATATAAATCCTGTGAACATCATTACATCCCGTATTTGAAGTAAATTTAATATAACCAGTACCCGAATCGTCTATAGTACCGCCATCCACTTTGAAGTTCAGGTCCTTAAGTTCCAAATAGCCGAATCCGTTACTGCCTCCCGTACCCTGAAGCTGAGCATTGGTCGGGTAATAAACTGTAATCGTACGCCCCGGACAAAGCTTAAATTCAAACATGGCCGCCCTGACCGGCGTCCCCATGTTCAACAGGTATACGTCTCCTCCAGGCGTTCTGGAACCGTCGGTGCCAACAGTCAATGAGCCGCCTGACGAATTGACCGGTATGGTAAAATCGCCAAAAGACATTGTCACAACTGGCTCCAAAACTGTTCCGGTCCGTGTAGGGAATTGAGGAGGCGTTTGTCCGAAAACGGACATACCCATCGCAACCATCCCTAAAATTATAGGGAAAGAAAACTTTTTCACAACAAATCCGGGATTATTATTGATTACTTAAACTCAGGGAATTCGGTACTCTATCCTGGCAAGCTCTTTTCCTCCGTCATCTCTTGGCATTAGATAACGCAAGACCAGTTTGCCATTTTTGAGCTTCGCCCCATAATGCATTCTAAGCGGCAAGTTATACACTCGCTTGCTCAGTTCTGTGTAGACACCAACCCCATTAGCCAACCCAACAACCGCCTCTTTACCCTGATCTGGCACAAAGGTCGCTTCAAGGCTTCCGTATGCTGATTTTTTGCCAGACCGGTTGATCGACATCTGCAAATTGTACGTTGAATCATTGACCATTTTAAGCGACAAATCAGACAATGTGATTCCACAATCCAGATTTCCACTCCGGATGATAACCGGAATGCTGATTCCAAAAATCGGAGTAATGCTCACCGACAATTTGGTCGAATCTTGTCTGCCTGTAGTCATACCTAACGGAGTCGCGGACTTGTCAGCTCTAAAGTAAAGATGCGAACGGTATTCACCGTCTTTCATGTCGGCCGGTTTACGAAACTGAAGTCTAACTATCTGTGATTCACCGGGAGGCAACGTCACCCGCCTGGGGAAAATTCTCAAATACGTGTCTGCTCTCGGAGTCGGAAGCGCATCAGTATCTCCCAATTGCTTAAAACTACCATCTTCCAACATCTTGTAATGCAAGAAAGAAATCAGGTAAACAGCCGTATCTTGCCCAATATTTGATAAATTGAGATCTTCTCGTTGTTTTCCATTTTCAAAAACTACTCTGATCGGAGCGACAAGTAAATTTCCTTGTGCAAAAATCTGCTGGCCTCCCTGAATCAATAGCAGCAATACGGCAATATGCCAAATTTTTCCTCTCATGTTT
>JAUZOU010000042.1 GCA_030706285.1 Bacteroidota bacterium | reverse complement strand
GTGAGTGATACCGTCACTTGGTTGCCATCCAACACGCTTCCGACCGACGGCCGTACCGGAACCAACTACAACTGGCTGGGACGGTCTCCGTATGTGGGAGATGCCTATCTGTCAAAAGCGCTGTTATACGATTTCCGGATTTACAACAAAGCCTTGACGGACGAACAGATTCAGAATTCCGAGCTGAACGTAGCCGCCACCATCAACGCTCTGGAAACTGCCTGGATTGAAAATCCGAACATTCCTGCCTCTGTGAAATCGGCCCAAAACACCGCTGTTACTATTTATACGACAGCTAATGGCATCCGGATAAACGGACTGACAGGCAACGAAAAGGTAAGCCTGTTTGATCTCACCGGCCGTCAGATCCGTATCAGCAACCCGGCTGACATCACCATCAGCCGCGGCCTGTATCTGGTGAAAGTCGACCACAACGTAACAAAAGTATTTGTTCGTTGACAAACAAACATCTCTATAACTGAAAAGACTTCAGATAGTCGTTGCCATCCAACTTGAGACAACGACTATCTGAAATCAGTGTCAATCAGTTTTATAGATAAAACGTGCTCGTCTTTAGTCATCGGAAAATAAAACACCTTCTGTAAAATAAGATGTTGCTGCCGAACTGATTATAACTTATTGAATCCACTATCTAATCTAATGCGTGTATGAAACTACGAAAACTTCTTTTAATTCTATCAGCCTTCTTCTTGTTGCAACTTACAGGCAACTCCCTGCAGGCTATTAACTATGCCATAAGCTTACCAGGAGGTCCGAACGCAAGTACCAATAACGGAGCATACAGCAATATTGACATTTCCGGTGTCCCTTTGACAACATTGCCCTATACCATAGAAATGTGGGTCAGTATCAAAGAAAGGCAAGTTCAATATGCAGGGCTTGTCTATCATCGTGTTGATGCCTCCGTCAATTCAGGCGTTCAGTTTGCCGCTAACTGGCAAATGAACGCCACTCCAAATGCCATCCGTGTCAATAACAACACATCCGGATATGGTTTGATTTCCGACACCCTGACCCTCAACAACTGGCATCACATTGCCATTGTCATAACCGAAAGCAGCCGGACTTGCTATGTCGACGGCAATAAAACAACAGAAAATGTCGCTATTCCGGTTTATAATTTTTCTACCGGCCATATGTGGATAGGTCGTGACAGTGCCAATGCCAGCAATGACAACAGAGCCTTCAAGGGACTGATCGATGAAGTCCGTATCTGGAATGTCGCCAGAACTGAAGATGAACTTGAAGCAAACAAATACCTAACCCTGACCGGATCTGAACCAGGACTCATCGGTTACTGGAACTTTAACGATTCGGCAAAAGTCGCAACCGACCTTTCTTCTACTAAAAATGATGGCATCATCACCGGAGGAACATATGTCCGTGCTACTCCAAACGAATTGAAAACAGCCGTCGGCACCTTGTCGCTGGGAAATCTGAAAGAAGTCACATCCAACCTGATACTTCCGACATCAACATCAGGTGGGGTCACCATCCGGTGGACTACGTCCAATGCCTCAGTTATTGATACGCTTGGAAATGTGAACCGTCCTGAACAATACGATGCGACAGTCAAGTTAACAGCGACGTTGACCATGATGGAGGACGGCATCACCTATACCTTTACAAAGAATTTCACAGCCATCGTTAAAGCGAAAGTAGATGCCGCCATGCAACTGGCAGAATGGGATTTTGCAACCGATCATATCTCACTGGATAATGGCGTCGTCAATGTCAAGGATGCTTCAGAAAACGGCTTCACCGCCACGCTAAAGAATGAGGCCACCATCCGTACCATTGGAAAAACCGATCAGTACAATGTGCTTGATCTTGGGTCTAGCAAAGGCTATTTGGATATGGGAACCGATATTGGTAAAGCCATCTATTCCCTGAATAACTACACCATTTGCGGTTATTTCCGCGTTCAGGGTGACTATGCAGGTCTGAGTAATGATGGCAATTTCTACTGGACATTATCCAATACGGCCGATGCAACCAACGATAAGACCGGTTACATCATCGGTAGTTTGAAAACGATGGGCCAAAGCGTTTCCAGAATGAACAATACTCTTGGAAATCAAACAGTTTCTGTTAATGCCAATGCGGAAAAAGGAAAATGGCACCATTTTGCTTATACCCAGAAAGGAGAAATCGGAACCATCTTCATCGACGGACAAGAAAAGACTTCCGGAACAATGACAAATATTCCGTCCATCGCTCTTTATCAGGCAGGCCGTACCGGTACACTTTACAATTGGCTGGGACGTTCTCCGTACACCACCGATACCTATCTGCAAAAGACCTTGCTGTATGATTTCCAGCTTTGGAGAGATGCCATGACGTACGATGACATCAACTATAGCCTCAACGTTTCGGAAACACTGGATAAACTCAACAACGCTTTCAATGAAGATTCTTGTTACATTCTACCTGAGTTGACCACTGAAAAAGGAGCCTTGACATTACCTGACCTGTCAGCTGTAAAAACAGACATAACCTTACCTACAAAAGGTACGACAGATCCGGATATAACCATCTTGTGGAAATCCAGCCATCCGGCTATCATCGATGCCACAGGTAAAGTAACCAGACCTGACATCTATCCGGTCAAGGTGACTCTGACTGCCATCTTATTCAAAAATGGTCAACAGACCACGAAGGTCTTTCCGGCAACGGTTGTGGCAAACGATGGAACAGGATTTACCGGCAACCTGCTGGTAAAATATGATTTTGCCAATGTATCGGACACGGTAGTGACAGATGTTGCTGAAAAGCATTTCAAAGGAGCACTTGTCAACCATGCAACCGTACGTCCGATCGGTGAAAGCACCATTTTCCATACACTGGATCTGACCGACAGCACAGCCTATTTTGATATGGGAGCCGAAATGGGTAAGATCCTTTACAACCTTTCCGATTACACGATGTCTTGTTATTTCAGAGTAGATGAGGCCAATACCTGGCTTGGTAATGCCGGTAATTTTCTATGGACTTTTTCCAATAGTTCAAAAACTGGTACTGATAAGAATGGCTGTTTGTTCGGAGGTCTGAGAAGTCAGACGATGTCCATCACGCCGACTTATTACAGCAGCGAACAAGCCGTGAGTGTCGGCATCGTTGCATCGACGGGAGGTTGGCACAATCTGACTTACGTTCAGAAAGATACCATCGGTACCATTTATCTGGATGGGGTTGCAACCATCAGTGATACTATTACTTGGCTACCATCCAATACGCTTCCAATAGCAGGTCGTACCGGAACAAACTACAACTGGCTGGGACGGTCTCCGTATGTGGGAGATGCCTATCTGTCAAAAGCACTGTTATACGATTTCCGGATTTACAACAAAGCCTTGACGGACGAACAGATTCAGAATTCCGAACTGAACGTAGCCGCCACCATCAATGCCCTGGAAACTGCCTGGATTGAAAATCCGAACATTCCTACCTCTGTGAAATCGGCCCAAAACACCGCTGTTACTATTTATTCGACAGCTAATGGCATCCGGATAAACGGACTGACAGGCAACGAAAAAGTCAGCCTGTTTGATCTCACCGGCCGTCAGATCCGCATCAGCAACCCGGCTGACATCACCATCAGCCGCGGCCTGTATCTAGTGAAAGTCGACCACAACGTAACAAAGGTGTTTGTGCGTTGATTAGTCATTCTCACTAATCTGTTAGATCCGGAATATATCAGACTGTTGTCCGATATATTCCGGTTTCAAACTGATTATAAGAAACCAATAAATACCAAAACAACTCTTTGTCATTATAAACCTAATCTAAACCTCCTTGCATGAAGCACACACAACAACATTAAATCATTCCTAAGTCTTTTTATGTTACAGTTGATTTGATCGGCACCCATATATGAGCCGACATGTCAATTAGGTTCTGTGGGCAAACCCACCCCATCCGGATCGTAGATGATACATCCGATCCGACATTGTGCCATAAACGGTAGAACCGTTTATTACCTATCACATTATACATTGTTCAAATTTAAGATTTCTACATTTTATTCACTTAATCTTAATCAATATGAGAAAAAAACTACGATTGTTAGGTCTGATGCTTGGGCTCTTTGCCTTTGTTCAGACTCAAACAGTGCAAGCTCAAAGTGGAAGTGTGCTAAATCTGCCGGGAACCAGTGGAATTAGTTCCATGACCATTCCCAGTCTGAGTTCAGCCATTACTGCTTACCCCTTTACCATTGAGATGTGGGTTAAACCAAACGCGATTACAACGTATGGTGGCTTCTTCTATGATAAAGGAACCAAGAAGACAAGTTTGCAATTTGCCAATGCTACCACCGGTGAAATGAGATTTGACCTGTTCGGTACATCAAATGCAATCACTTTGTCTTCTGCCAAAAAACTAGCTGTCGGGAAATGGCAGCACCTGGCTGTGTCTGTCACTGCCGATTCCATCTTTGTTGAAATCGACAGTACCATCTATGCCGGGAAACATACCACCGCCTTTGCTGCCTTATCAACCGGAGGACCGACCCTTGGTCTGGATGTAGATGTTGCAGCTCGTACATTCAACGGCTTAATCGATAACGTACGTATCTGGAAATCAGCCAGGACACGTGATCAGATCCTGACATACCGGGATTCCGCATTGGTGCCTTCCGCCCAACCGGATCTGGTTGCCTGCTACAGCTTCAACGACTCGACTGCTCATGATGCTACTGCGAACGCATTGAACGGAACGATCAGCGCAGGCGCCAACTATGCCAATTTAAATTCAGATGCCAGAATCGGCAATCTGACCAATACCGCCGGCTTTTTGACACCGGCGTTCAATGCCGATTCGTTGAGTTATAGTTTCTATGCACCTTACGGAGCATCGTTGACGGCTATTCCGCTGACTGCCGCTACTATCTCAAACAGTACGTTCAGTCCTACTGTAACGGTTCTTAACGATACGATGATCACAACATCCAAAGACGCATTAAACACCAAATCCTATAAGATTGCAACCAGCTTCATGCCGGTTTCATCCTGGGATGCCGATGGCAAAACAGGCGCAGGATCCGAACCTTACTTTTGGGGATGGGGTTGCAGCAATTTAGCCAATACCGCTGCCTTCGGCCAAACCGGCGGCAGTAATTGCCGGTACAATGATGTAACCAACACCAGTTGGTTCTACACTACTGACGGAGGCACAACGAAAACTGTCTGGCAAGGACGTGATCTTTATGTCCGGTGGGACGGAACAGGCGGAACAAACCTAAATTCCATCTTCAGTTATCCGTTCTATCTGGAAGCCTATAAAACCTACGAATTCTCAACCAAATATACATGGGTGAACAATTCAACCGTTCCGACACTGACCCTGGGCATCGGTCCGGACAAACTGGGAACGACGACCATTGCCTCTTCATCATTTCCCTGTTCAGCTACAAAACAACTGTTCCAAAAAAAGACCATCATTGTTCATCCTACAGGATCAGGTGTCTACTATCTGACCGTGAAGGGGAACACAGCATCCATTGCCGGTCTTGCCGATATGGATCTGGTTGCAAGTACCACTCCGATGATCACCAAAAATGTCTCATCTTTGGCTTTCACCGATGTTGCCAAATCAGCAAAACTATATATCGCCGGTAACCTGCTGACCGATACGATTAAACTCTCAGCTCCTGCAGGAGTTATCTTGAATAAAAGCTATATTCCTGCAAGCGAGACAAACCATGGTGACACTATCACGGCTTCGATCGACTATTCTACAGCCATTACTAGCGGTAAAATTTATCTGACAAGCGGCACACTGACCGATTCCATACCTTTTACCTATACAGGGCCGACTGTTTCAATTTACGAACAAGCCACCGAGGTTGAAAACAATGGAACAACCTATCCGTTGACAGTTCTTTCCGTCAACAATACGATTGATTCCCTTTACATCACCCCCTCAGCCGGTTTGAAAGTTAATAAAACAGCTTATGGTGTCGCTGATTTTGTAAGCGGAGCCCTCACGGTAAGTGTTTCTTCCACTGCAGCTGCAGGGACAACAGGCACGTTGGTCTTCTCGAGTAAAGCAGCTGCTAACTATCTCGATACTGTCAACGTCACCGTTGTGGCACCTTATACCAGATATTACATCAAGCATAAAGCCAGCGGTCTCGTTATCGGTAATCATTCAAGCAAACTGTACCCAGCTCTGACTACGGCTAAGGACCTGAATGCCCAACGTTTCATCCTTCGCCGGACCAATCCATCCTCAACAACCGATACAACGTATTACCTTATGCAGGATACGGCCTATCGCGCTATGAGGAAAATTGCTTCCAGCGGATGGGATACCGAATTCGGTGTAACCTCCAATGAAGCGAAATGGACATTCCAGCAAAAAGGCAGCGGTATCATTACCCTGACGAATGCTGTGACCAACAAAGTACTGGGAGCTGATGCACTGACAGCCGACAGCCGTATGTATGACGATAAGTCATGGGTTTCCGGCAACAACACCGAATGGATGCTGATGCTCATACCGAAGCTCAATTCATCGAAATCATCCGTTAGTTCACTGACAGCCAATGTCGGACAAAAGGATTCTGCAACGATCAAGATTTCCGGAAGCAACCTGGCCGGTGACATCGCTGCGACCATATCCGGCGCAAATGCAGACCAGTTTACCGTCAAACCAAGTACGATTGCGTCAACAACAGGTACGGTTACGGATACAACCTTGACCATCACCTATACTCCGACTGCAGAAGGTACCCATTCAGCTATTCTTACGCTGAGTTCACCGTATGCAGGAAATGTCGCCGTCAAGCTAACAGGAACGACAACTGGCGTTCTTCAAGGAGATACCGTTTCTCAGGGTAATATTTTGTACAAAATAACCGGTTCTAACCTGATTGCCAATCCTGGTTTTGAAGAAGGACTGAGTGCCTGGACAAATGGTGTCAATGCCGCATTGTCCGCAGCAAAATTTGCCATTGTCGATACCGGCGGTATCAATAACAGCAAGTATCTGGTTGGAACAGCCAACACGGGTATTGGCGGGGATGGATCCATTAAGACAATCTTCCCGGTTGAAAAAGGCAAAAAATACCTGCTGAACTATTATGTTAAATATCAGGATGCTACGCTACCAGATGGCAGCGAACCCTACCTGAAGGCTTCAACCACAGATACCTATGGCACTGAAACCAACGTACTGATCGCTTCCTCCAAAGTCGGAGGCAAAGGCGTTTGGACACGTAATGCCGTGGCATTCATCGCTCAGAATAACTACCTGCAAATCGCCTTCCGCTGGTTAGGTCCCAACAGGTACGGATTTGATGCCTTTACACTTAATACGGTCGATAGTCTTGGCCTTGATTTTTCAACGCTTGATGCAGCTATTGCCAATGCTGAAACCTATGTTGCCTTGAATTATCCGGGGCTGACAGCATTTAACACGGCCATTGATGCTGCCAAAGCAGCTAAATCAACCATTACAGCTGTTGGAGGCATTGATGTAGCCATAACGGCCTTGAACAAAGCCATCAAAATCTACAAACTGTCTCAATCTGTCAATGCGACTTCCGCTCAACCGCTGGATGTCACATTTGCTGTGACCAATCCAAGCTTCGAAGACGGTACGACCAATGGATGGACCTACACGTCTGGAACCGGTGATGTTGGCGCCAAGCCTATTTCAAATGCGACGTATACCATGAATCCGATCGACGGCAACTACCTGTTCAACATTTGGGCCGGTAAAACCATGGACTTCTTCGTTCAACAGGAAATCACTGATCTTCCAAACGGATTCTATACCTTGACTGCCTGTGTCGGTTCTGATAAGGGCAATACCATCAAACTGTTTGCCAACACTCAGGAACTGCCGGTTGCGGCCTCTGATTCCGGTAATATATATGCCGTTTACGATACATTGGTAAATGTTTTTGTCGGCAATCATACACTGGTTATCGGTGCCAAGTCGTCGACCTGGTTCAAGGTTGATAATTTCCGCCTGACGTATGTACCATCCATCAATTATACTTCGGCCATTGTCAATCCGACGATCGAAGCTACCGGTGGTAATGTTGTACCGCAAGGATGGACGATCAACAAGGGTAACGGAAATACGTACACGAATACAGGACAACACTGGAGCGGCGTCACAACCAACCGTTACCTGGATTCCTGGAACGGAACAGTCGGTAGTATGATTTACCATGCAGAACAGCTGGTTGACAGCATTCCAAATGGAGTCTACAGTTTGAAGTCTGCCGCCAGATCGTCCGGTTCCAAAGCCTACATCTTTGCCAACGGGAAATCGACCGAAATCATCAATAACTTTGATCAAGGTGGTGCTCTTGGAAAAGGATGGAACTACACGACCGTAGACAGTGTCGTTGTTATGGACAACACTATACTCATCGGTGCTGAAACGGTTACCGGCTGGACCGGAACCTGGTTCAGTGCGGACGACTTTAGTCTGCAGTATTTTGGTGAAGGCACAGCGGCTATGTATAAGCCCTATCTGGATAGCTTAATTGTGAAAGCTAAGA
This sequence comes from Bacteroidota bacterium, assembly GCA_030706285.1. Classification (GTDB taxonomy): domain Bacteria; phylum Bacteroidota; class Bacteroidia; order Bacteroidales; family UBA1402; genus UBA8389. Next base: position 4,517 of record JAUZOU010000042.1, on the reverse strand, counting down.
AATTCGATCTGACGACTTCTCCTGACGGAGTTGATGCTGTTCTGACAGCTTCCATCACCGCCGCTGAATCTGCTACAGACATCTTGCCGGCTTATGCTACCTTAAAGAAAGCGTATAACGATGCCGTCAACTCTGTCGCTCCGAATGCGAAATTTAAAGCGTTGATCAATGAAGCAACGGCTTTGGCAGGCAGTACGGCCTATACAGGTCTTGCAACCTTCAACTCAGCCATTACAGCGGCCAATGTTGTCTATAATGGAACAACAACCCTTACGGCTGATGTTGTGACAGCCACGACCACGCTGAAGAAGGCCATGTTCTTCTATCAGATCACCAAACCGGCTTCAGTCAATGCTCCGGCAGACTTCAATTTTGCTATTGAAAACCGTAGCTTCGAAACCGGTACGCTGGATGGATGGAACATCAGTCTAGGTTCCGGTGATGTAGGTTCAAAACTAAATTCAAACAGCACCTATACCATGGCTCCTTGCGACGGTAATTATGTATTCAACATTTGGGGCGGCACAACCCTCCCATTCTTCGTTGAACAAACCATTACCGATCTGCCGAATGGTTATTACACCATGTCTGCTCTTTGCGCATCTGATGCCAGCAATACCGTTACCTTGTATGCAAACGGCACTGAGAAAGCCTGTGCCACGAGTGCCTCCGGTAAAAACGTTGCTGTCAGGGATTCTGTTTCGAAATTCAACATCACGGACGGACAGCTAATACTTGGAGCCAGATCACAAACTTGGTTCAAAGCTGACGATTTCCGTTTGATTTACTTCGGTTCAGAACTCGTAGGTCTCAACGATCCTAAAGCTGAGATTATCGTTTATTCGCACGACAACCGTATTTTCGTTCAAGGTGCCAGCCAGTATGAAATCTATGGCGCTAACGGCATACGCTACGAAAAGAACGTTCCATTGCAGAAGGGCATTTACATTGTTAAGACCGAAGGCAAAACCTATCGTGTCGCCATCAAATAAATGAAGTCTGCTAAATCAATCAGGTAGACTATTTTATCTGATTATGTAGAAAAGGGGGTGATAAAAAATCACCCCCTTTTTTTGCACCATTATTAATCCAAAATGACTGAATAGTGGACTTCTAATTGCCGGTACATGCGTAGTTTTGTGATCAGACGAAAATTTTTTCAAGTATCAGATTATTTATGATTCACCACCGTCACTCATTACACACACGATTTTTTTTGGTTTTATGCCTTCTTTTCTGCCTGGACAGTCCGGCTTCCTTTGCCAGAAAGCCTGTTCCCTGCTCATTAACCAAAGATAGAGTCATCGAACTGATCAAACAGGTTAATTATACCTACCAAAACACGACACCGTTCAAAAGCAACGCCTTTTGGAACAATGCAGCCTATCACACAGGCAATATGGAAGCCTACAAACTGACAGGGTTGGAAGATTTCAAAATTTATTCAGAAAACTGGGCTAAGTATAACCAGTGGAAAGGCGCCACTTCAAATGATACGGCAATCTGGAAATATACGTATGGAGAGACCAACCAATATGTCTTGTTTGGGGATTGGCAGGCCTGTTTCCAAACCTATGTTGACTTATACAACCTGGATGCTGTCAAAGACAGTCAGAAAATCGTCCGTGCCAGAGGTGTCATGGAATATGAAATGAGTACGTCCAGAAATGATTACTGGTGGTGGTCAGATGGATTGTACATGGCTATGCCAGTCATGACGAAATTGTATAAGGTGACCGGCAATGAACTGTACCTTCAAAAATTGAAAGCATACTTTCTTTTCGCTGATCAACTGATGTTTGATAAGGAATATCATCTATACTACCGGGATGCTAAATATGTCTATCCCAAACAACCTACCATCAACGGGAAAAAGAACTTTTGGTCACGGGGAAACGGATGGGTTTTTGCAGCTTTTGCCAAAGTGCTGGAAGATATTCCGGAAAATCATCCCTTACATTCCCTGTTTGTTAAACGGTTTAAAGGGATGGCCAAAACACTTAAAGCCACCCAACAACCGGAAGGATATTGGACAAGAACCATTCTTGATGCCCAACATGCGCCGGGCAGGGAAACCAGCGGAACAGCCTTCTTTACCTATGGTTTGTTCTGGGGAATCAATCATGGTTATCTTAAGAAATCCACCTATCTTCCAGCCGCTATGAAAGGATGGAATTATCTGCAAAACATAGCACTTCAAACAGATCATACCATCGGGTATGTTCAGCCAATCGGTGAAAATGCCAGCCCGGACACCACTATCAGTGCTACGTCAACAGCCAACTTCGGTGTGGGTGCCTGGTTGCTTGCAGCATGCGAAGTGACCCGTTATCTGGATAAATAGGTATTTTTATCGGTCAAACTCATCAAGTGACCATTCATCTTTCCAATTCAGGACGGGCACTCCATCCTTAAATTCAATCGGGATCCAAACATAACGTCCGTCTGAGGGGTGCTCCGGTCTCCATCTGTCAGCCATAAAGATGAAGGCGTGTTTTTCCCCTGCCACCGGGAAAACAAACGTACCCTGCGTATCGAACGAACGGCCGGCCTTCTCTCCGACCCACGGATTCTTTAATTGAGTCCACGGTCCCCAGATATTTTTAGCGGTAAACAATCTGGCCGCATTCGGCTCCCAACCCGTACAGCCTGAAGTAATCATAAAATAGGTGCTGTCATTTTTAAGAATCGCCGGCGCCTCATTATGTCCCGCAGGAGCCACTCTGATGTACTTTCCGGTATGAGATTGGTAATCGTCCGATAATTCGGCAATATCCAGCGTCAGATTTTCTTCCGACGCAAAAATGTGATACGCTTTGCCATCGTCATCCACAAAAATGGTCATATCCCTGGACATCTGGCCGTCCTTAAAATCCCGTTTGACAAACAAACCCTGACGGACAGCTGCCATCCATTCCGGCGTCCACCATTCCTGTTCCTGGCTGGATGAAAAAGCCAGCGTCCGTTCAGTTAAGGGCATATTGTCAGGCCAGCGCCCGGCATTCGGACGGTAAGAACGGATAAACCGGTAAGGGCCTGTCACCCGGTCACTGACAGCTATTCCGACGCGTGCGGCATCATAACCTCTTCCTGCAAGTTCCAGATGGAACCACATCACAAATATGCCTGTTTTTTTGTTGTAGACCACCTTAGGGCGTTCAATGATACAACCTCGTCGAATGTCACTGGCCGGATCATTAACCACACTCAGTGCGATTGGCTCTCGTTTCCAGTTATACAAGTCGGTTGAAGAATAGCACGACACACCGACCAACGCCGAATTGGAATCATCACTTTTATATTCGCCGAACCAATAGTACGTATCCCGGTAATACAACATGCCACCTCCATGGGCATTGATGTGCACGCCCTGATCATCGGGCCATAGTTTACCGGGTTTAAATGAAGTTCGTGCGTTCTGGGCAAACAAACCGGCCAGACTCACCCAAAGAAGAAACGAGCAGGAATAAAAAAATCGCTTAGGCATTTGTTTTCAAAGCATTAGTTTGCTTCAAAAATAACGCATAAGCGAAAAAGACAGCACCAAAATCAGTTCATAAACAGCAGGTAAAACATGCAGGTATCCATAATCCGGCCAAATATGGCTTTCTTCGGCTATTACTCCCTTCTGATACGCCCGCCAGCCAAATCCTGGATTTGCGAGGTAATGGTTTGTTGTCTGGTCTTGTTGTAAAGAATCGTCAAGTCACGGAGCAAGTCGTTTCCGTTGTCTGTTGCAATCTGCATAGCTGTCATTCTAGCGGCAAATTCAGCCACCAGTGATTCGGAGATGGCATTGTAGATACGAGTGCATAAGACCTGCGGGAACAGGCTTCTGAGGAAATAAGCAGCGGATGGTTCCGTTATCCGTTCCTGAGGTTTGACCGTTGAAAGCTGTTTTTCAGCCGGGGTATACGGTAACATGACTTCATCGGACAAAACCTGACGGGTGGCTGTTTTTAAATGATGGTATAAGAAAACAACCTTGTCATAAGATCCAGCCTGGAATCCTTTCATCAGCAAACCGGTAAAAGCCTTGCACTTTTCAACGGTTGGCTTGTTCACTAAATGCCGGCCATCCTCCTGAACCGGGTAAGTTTGCCTCAACGAATGTGTAATTTTTTCACCGACAGGAAAAAGAATCAATTCAATGCCTTCTTTCTGATAGGCTTCAATCTGTTCTTCAGCCATCTTAAGCACATTGGAATTGAAAGATCCACACAATCCTGAATCTGATGAAATCGGCACAAGGGCTACCCGTTTAACCGGGCGTTCCGTTGCGAAAACAAAGTCCAACTCGTCCCTGCCCTCCATCAAATTGTTCAGCAACATAAGCATAGATTGCTCATAGTTGTGTACTTTTTTGGCGGCAACTTGTGACTGGTGAAATTTCGCTGAAGCGACCATTTTCATGGCCGAAGTAATTTTCAGCGTATTTTGTACGGAACTGATCCGATTCTTTGTTTCCTTGAGTGATGCCATGTGTTTTTAATTGGAGAAATTGGCAGATGTACGGG
>JAUZOU010000419.1 GCA_030706285.1 Bacteroidota bacterium | reverse complement strand
TCAGACTCCGGCACCAACAAGACAATCGCGAACGAAGACGCAACCCAATAAAAAACCCATCGGCCGTAATCCCAACCAAGGATAAAAAGCGGAAGGACAGCAAGCAATTGAAACAGAAGCACATTCGAGAATTGCCTCTTCTGGAGGTTGGATCGTGGCGCCTTTTTTAATACGTGAATATTCAAGTCATTGAAATTACTCAACACATAATAGATGGCCAAAAGGATCAGCGCCCAAGCCAACGGAGCATAAAAGCCACCATTAAAATTCCGGAGGAAATTATACAGGTAGGAAAGCCCTCTGTGCAAACTCCAGGATAACGCATCAATGGCAGAAGGGATAAGGGCATTCCCAGTATCCTGAATCTGGAACGGAATATCTTTCCAGGAATTCCAAATGGCCTGCGCAATAGCCTCAGAACCCTTCGCATACAACGTGAAAAGAAACACCAGCAACGCCGGCGATAGTTGCAGCATGGTGTATAGCACAAGCCGGATGTTCGATTTCCCTTTCATGCTTGATTTAGTGCTGGATAAGCGCAAAAGAAACACGATCGGCAAACAAAAGAAGCCAATGCCCTCGTGAATCAACAAACCAACAACCAAAAAGAAATTGGTCGTCAGCACGCTCCACGTAGATTTTTTCAGCGAAAAGAAGAGAACAGTAATAAAAATCAATACTTGAAGCACATCTTTCCTAACCCAAAAATCATTTATAATGGGATTCCCGAGAAAAAAAACGAAAGGCAGCAAAAAAATGGAATAGCCCCTTTTGATAAATGACCGGACAAAAAACGCCACCAACAGGACATAGGCCAGAGCACAAACGGACAGGATCAGATAATAGGGATTGACACCCCAAAGACGGTATACGTAAAGTATGCCTTCGCCAAGCAAACCTCTACGAACAAAACCTCCCTGATAATTAATCAATAGTTCCGTAATATTCCACGATTCTTTTGAATAACCGTTCAGCATACTACGCATAAAAACGTCCAGAAGAATCAGGACATACAGCCAATAAAAAACAGTCAACAACGTGTTTTTTGTGACAGCTAGTTTCTTCATCGAGCCGATGTGTTTATGTATGTGAAAGAACATCCTCCAGCCATGGATCCAGGTTTCTTGAGGTTATGATTTCATAATCGTTTAGCAGAACAGGCCCCTTCATCGGATGATGGCAGGTCTACCCTTTATTCGAAGATAAAAATAATGCAGGAGAACAGACAAAGAATTCGTCACGGCTTTCCTCGAAATGCTGGGAGAGGGAGCTCGATAATGGATGGGAATTTCAGCGTAACGGGTCTTTCGAAGCAAATAGCGTATTTCCGTTTGATAAAAGTGAGCTTTTGACAGCAACTCATATTCAACGAATTTCTCGACGATCTCGGCGTGAAAGCCCTGATAGCCGGAGGTCATGTCACGCATGTTGGAACCTAGCAACACATTGGACAACAGCGTACCCATCTTTGAAAAGAACGTACGTTTCCAGTTTGAATCCTGAATAGACCCTCCGTTAATAAACCGGCTCCCGAAAGCACAGTCATTTCCTTCGTGCAACACTCTCAAAAACATGGGAATGGCTCTTGGGTCGTGCGACAACCCGGCATCCATTTCAATGATGATCTTATGCTTGTTCGCCAACGCCTCCTTATACCCTCTGATGTACGCATCGACCACATTCTTGTTTTCTGGAGCCCATACGGTCACAAACCGCTTGTCTTTCTCAGAAAGGGCTTGGCATAAATTCAAGGTTTGATCTTTCGATACCGTATCCACGACCAAGTACACGATGCCGCTTTCAAGCATATCAAGCACCTCAGCCATCAAGGACACAAACGGATAGAATTCATTTTGTTCGTTCGCCATGGGGACAACAACTGCAAAATCGACTTTCATGATATATTTCTCTCCATTAGTGAAAACGAACATTTCGTTATAGAAAAATGACTATTTCTTGCGTTTCAACAAAAGTATTAAAAAGATTGGAAAAACATCCTTTTACGTAATAGCTAATTCTATTTTTTAGTCGAACCGTAGTGATAAAAAATGACTATTTTTGGCCGGACAAAAGGTACGGCTTAGACCACCATCCTGCCATTGACTGAACCATAAGAACAATTCGAATCATGCCATTGAGGCCAACGTAACAATATGAACAAAGAACACTTAGTACTTGCATCAAGCATCAAGGCAGACTTGGAGGCGTTGGCCAATCCAGAGAAAGCTACCGTTTTACAGCGTTTTTTCAAGACAGGGCCGGGAGAGTATGGAGAAGGAGATTTGTTTTGGGGTATTCCGGTGCCCTATCTCCATGATATTGTGAAACAATACAGGGGAACACCGCTGGAAGAAGCTGTTGAGTTGCTGGAGGATCCTGTCCATGAAGTGCGCATGACAGGTGCGCTTCTGATGGTCGACTTTTATAAGAAAGCAACCGTTCAAGGGAAAGAAGCCTGCTATAAAACGTACCTCAAGCACGCAACCTGCTTCAACAACTGGGATCTGGTTGACCTCTCCTGTCCCCGGATTGTCGGGGCCTGGCTTTGGGACAAAGACCGGAAACCGCTCTACGAATTGGCAAAAAGCGGTAACCTGTGGAAAGAACGCATTTCAATGATTTCTTCCTTCTATTTCATTCGTGAGAAGGATTTTTCCGATTCGCTAAACCTGGCCTGCCTCCTGCTGAACCATCCACACGACCTGATCCAAAAAGCAGTCGGCTGGATGCTTCGTGAGGTCGGTAAACGTGACCACGAAACAGAGACGTCCTTTTTGTTGGACAATGAACGGTATCTTCAGATGCCCAGGACGATGTTGAGATATGCCATTGAGAAATTCCCGGACGACGAAAAGCAATTTTTCATGAAAAAATAACGCGACCTTAGGCAAAATAACCTCAACGATGGCAGAGGTCACGCCACCGATGGCACAAACAGCATGATTCCTGACAAACAGAACACGACCTCTGATAG
>JAUZOU010000418.1 GCA_030706285.1 Bacteroidota bacterium | reverse complement strand
TCCTGTCAGTCTGGTTCTGTTTTCCGGACAGTTGACGGCACTTGCTTCGAATGGTACGGTTTACCGAAAATCAGGCAACAATTGGATTCAGCTGTTGTATGATAACCAGGCTCAAAAACTGATAAGTGATGGCAACTACTTATACATATGCACATCGGCCAACTGTTATATGTATGACGCAACATGGAATCAAACAAGATTGAGTGTTCCTTCATACGATGTTTCTTACAATGATGCGACAACAACGTTATATATTGCTTCCGGGTCTCAGGGATTGTTGCCTTTTCGCCAGAAAAACGGACAGTTTGTGAAAGATGCTTCAGCCATTGTGCCAAATGGTCCAAGTCAGGTTTTTGCCTGGAATGCTTTTTTCAAGGATGGGATCTATTATTCGACCCCTGGAGCCCGTTGGGGGGATCGAAATCATATTGATGGAGATATTATGAGCTTTGACGGAGAAAATTGGTCCGTGCTCAAAGGGCGGGACAGTATTCCGTATAAAACAGGTTGCCAGTTTAAAGATATCCTGAATCTGGCTATCGATCCGAATGATAACGGTCATTTCTTTTTAACCAGTTGGGGTGAAGGACTATACGAATTCAGGGATAGTACGTTTTATAAATTGCACAATCAATATAACAGTTCATTGATTACTGTACTGCCAGGGCCTTTTTGCAGGGTAGACGGGGCTAGGTTTGATCATTCGGGTAATCTTTGGGTATTGAATTCAACCTACGGTCTCTATTCAGGAATGTCTGACACGACACTTTGGGCATTGAAACCGGACGGATCGTGGCATGGCTTTTATTATGCCAATATGCCGCCTGCACCGACCTGGGGCTCTATCCTTGTGACATCTCTGGATCAGATGTGGATCAATTCGGTGAGAGGAATTTCTTATGGTATATTTGTTGTGGATCAGAATGGAACACCCTGGAATACTGCCGATGATAAGACGCGCTGGTTTTCTTCCTTCCCTGTAGAAGACAATGCGACATTGAGTCCGGCTGCCATCAATTGTATTACCGAAGATAAGAATGGAACGATTTGGATAGGCACAAAAGAAGGTCCGATCCTGGCAACCAATCCCTCTAATGTATTTGATACGGATTTTTCATTCAACCGGGTCTTGATTCCACGTAACGATGGAACCGGGTACGGCGATTATCTTTTGAAAGATGTGTGGGTGACATGCATCACGGTTGACGGAGCTAACCGGAAATGGATCGGAACCTCCGAAAATGGGTTGTATCTGGTTTCTTCGGATGGTCTGACCACCATTCACCGGTTCACCACCGAAAACAGCCCGCTGCCTTCTGACCACATACTGTCCATAGCTATCCATCCTGAAACAGGAGAAGTATTTGTGGGAACAAGTGCAGGACTGGTTTCTTATCGCAGTGATGCCATTGAAGGTAAAGAAACTTATCAGGCAGTCAGAGTGTTCCCGAATCCCGTCAAACCGTCTTATTCCGGTCAGATCACTGTAACAGGCCTGAAGGAAAATTCAACGGTGAAGATAACCGATCTAAGTGGAAATTTATTAGTTTCAGGTATTTCGCTGGGAGGTCAATTTTGTTGGAATGGCCTGAATAAACAAGGAAAAAGGGTAGCCAGCGGTGTATATCTGGTCTTTTGTTCTTCGGAAGACGGTACTGAATACCAGACATGCAAATTTATGGTAGTGAACTGAGGCTTTCCAACAATTCCAGCATGGATTTTTTTAACACCGGATGTATAAATTCCGGAGCAATCTCAACCAACGGTTTCAGCACAAACGAACGATGGTGCATCAATGGATGCGGAATGACCAATCCAGGTTCATTCAATATCAGATTGTCGTAAAAAAGGATATCCATGTCAATGACGCGGTCAGAGTAACGGCTATCAGCTATTTTCAGCCTTCCTAAACGACGTTCACCCTCTTTTAGGTGTAACAGACAGTCTGAAGGCGATAGCGCCGTTTCTGCCGCAATACAGGCGTTTAAAAACAAATGGTCCGATTCATATCCCCAAGGTTTGGTTTCATAAAATGCAGAACGGGCCGTTACAGGCCCGATCTCTTGTTCTATCAGCTCTATTGCTTTAGTCAGATACGTTTTTCTGTCGCCCAAATTCGAGCCCAGACTTAAATAAACCAGAGCCATGGTTAGATGATCAACATCGCATCTCCATAAATACCAAAGCGGTATTTTTCCTTAATGGCCAGCTCATAGGCGTCCATGACCAGATCATATCCGCCAAAGGAAGCCACCATCATCAATAAAGTTGAGAGTGGGGCATGTAAATTGGAAATCATGGAATTGGCGACACTGAAATCATAGGGTGGAAAAATAAATTTGTTGGTCCAGCCATCATATGCTTTTAGATGACCCTCAGCTCCGACAGAGCTTTCGATGGCACGCATGACGGTTGTACCAACGGCACAAACTCGTTTACCTTCATCCTTGGCTTTATTAACGATCTTAACGGCTTCATCCAAAATGATCATCTGTTCAGAGTCCATTTTATGCTTTGTCAGATCTTCTACATCAATTTCACGGAAGTTGCCCAGACCGGCATGCAGGGTGATGTATGCAAAATTAATACCTTTGATTTCCAGCCTTTTCATCAGTTCGCGACTGAAATGCAGACCGGCACCGGGAGCCACAACAGCGCCTTCATGAGTAGCGAAAATGGTTTGAAAACGGGATTCATCCTCTGGTTCGACAGACCGTTTAATGCTTTTGGGAAGTGGTGTTTCACCTAACGCATACAGGGCTTTTTTAAAATCATCGTGATTGCCGTCGTACAGGAATCGAAGGGTGCGTCCCCTTGACGTGGTGTTGTCAATGACTTCTGCCACCATCGAATCGTCTTCTCCGAAATATAGTTTGTTACCGATACGGATCTTTCTGGCAGGATCGACCAACACATCCCACAAACGGAATTCTTCGTTCAGCTCACGAAGCAGAAAAACTTCAATTTGAGCGCCGGTTTTTTCTT
>JAUZOU010000417.1 GCA_030706285.1 Bacteroidota bacterium | reverse complement strand
TGGATCCTGCCGCTCCGAAATTTCAGCTGTTCAGATCATACGTGGCCGTTCATAACAATCAGACTCTTTTATTAATAGACCAGCATAGAGCCCATGTCCGTGTTTTGTTCGAACGTTATAAAAAGCAACTGAAACTGAGACCTGACCCTTCGCAGGCGCTTCTTTTCCCTGCCGTGCTACACCTGGATGACAGACAGCGAATGGATTTGCAACATCTGTCCGATGATCTTCAGGCTCTTGGCTTTTTGTTCGACATGAGCGGTGAGTCTGTAAAAGTGTCAGCCATACCGGTCGATTCGCAAGGGCTGCAACTTGAGCCTTTAGTACTCGATCTCATGCATGCTGTTTCAGAGACCGGCATCAATCAGCCTTCTGAACATTCCGAACGGCTGGCTTTAAAAATGGCCAACAAAGCAGCCATTCCTTATGACCATATGTTGAGCCAGGAAGAACTGGATAATCTGGTCGCTAAACTGATGGATACAAGTGAACCGACTTATACGCCGGATGGGAAACGTGTTTATTGCTGGGTTACTCAAGAGGCCTTGCAAAAGCTTTTCTGAGGGTGAATCAGCGCTGAACTGTTCATCCTGGTGACGTGTTCTTTATGAAGGATTCTGTATAGATTATACATATAAAACAAGCATGCCTGCAAAAACGTCCAGGCCGATGATCATTGCAGCCTGTGAGTTATCTTTGACCCTGGTGTAACTAATAAATATGATCCTATGAAAACCGGCATCTGCAATTTACCTTTGATCCCTTTAAGGATTGAACCGTCTGAACGGGCAGAAATGATCAGTCAGATTTTATACGGAGAGTTGCTCGATATCCTGGAAGAACAGCCCGGATGGGTCAGGGTTCAGCTGCTGAGTGACGGTTATTCAGGCTGGTGTACGGCCAAAATGATTCAGGAATTGCCTGCTTCTTTATGGCAGGAACTATCCAGAAGTCGTCCGTATGTTACCTCTGCTGTGGTTTCTCATTGCCATTCAGCTCACGGTCAATTGCTACTTCCTGCCGGCAGCCGTTTATATGGCTTCCTACCGTCAAAACAGGTCTTTACTCAGTACAAAAGCTTCGTAACAGATGTCATCCAGGAACATTGGACATTGTCTGAGACCCCTCTGACGGGTGCCGACGGCAACATGGTAAAACGTGTTCAGGTAGTCAATCCTTCTATTCTGGCGTTACGGTTTATGAATGCGCCATATCTATGGGGCGGGAAATCGGTATTTGGCATTGATTGTTCCGGACTCGTTCAGGTTGTCTTTTCCATGACCGACCATTTTCTTCCCAGAGATGCAAAAGATCAGGCGATGAAAGGACGTCCTGTTTCCCGGTTGGAAGACGCACGGCCTGGTGATTTGGCTTTTTTTACCAACCCTGAAGGCCGGATTGTTCATGTCGGGATCGTTTTTAAGGATCAGCAAATCATTCATGCATCGGGATCCGTCCACATTGACCAATTGGATGAAACAGGCATTTTCAGCGCCTCGTTAAACAAGTATACTCATCAATTGCATCAACTCAGAAGGATTTAAAACATGATACACCGTTTTGTGCGACAGTAACTGCCATAAAAGACATTTAAAGGGTTGAGATAGTCCAACAGTCAAAGTAAAATGATGCGTTAGGCGTCGTAGATGTTTGCAAGACATCATTTTTTATTTCCGTACACGTTTCAGGTAATCGCTCGGGCTTTCTTTATAGTATTCTCTGAAACATTTTGTGAAATAAGAAGGAGATGTAAAGCCCGTATCGTAAGTCACTTCAGAAATAGTTTTCTCAGTAGTAGATAATAATTGATAGGCTTTTTTTAGGCGAATGATCTTTAATAATTCATTGGGCGAGTAATCGGTCATGGATTTAATTTTGCGGTATAATTGCACACGTGACAAGCCTATAGATTTACCTAGATCGTCCATACACAGTTCGGAATTGGAGATATCTTTCTCAATGATCTGGCGGAATTTATCGAGAAAACTTTTTTTATCCTGCTCATTCAAACGGCCTTTGGCGTCCTCTGAAAAGAGTTGTTCTCCGTATATTTTTTTCAATTGCTGCCTGTTTTCTATCAACTTGCGTATTCGGACCTGTAATAACGTGGCATTGAACGGCTTGGAAATGTAATCATCTGCACCGTTCTCAAAACCTGAAATGCGTTGTTCAACAAGAGAACAGGCGGTCAGAAGAATGATCGGAATATGACTGGTTGAAAGCTCTTGTTTTAAGCGTTGACACAAGGCAATACCATCCACTTTAGGCATCATGACATCGCTTACAATAATGTCAGGTACATATTTTATAGCCTTCCGGAGTCCTTCCTCACCGTCTTTTGCTTCATAAACCGTATATTGATTTTGCAGGATCGTTTTAATATACACACAGATATCCGGATTGTCATCCACGACCAAAACTATCGGCAGGTCCTGAGCTTCCGTCACTTCGAAAACAGTTTCACGGTAATTATCAACAGTCCCATCCAAAGACGTGATTATCCCGGTTTTTTCAGAATCTTTCTCCACTTCCGTTTGTGCCTGTTTGAAAGGAATTCTAACAATAAAGGTCGTTTTGCCGCTTTGACTGATTACCTGAATATCTCCTTCGTGCAATTCTACCAACGCTTTTACCAATGCCAACCCTATTCCTGAACCTGCCATACGGGAATCCACTTGATAAAAACGTTCAAAAATATGGTGAATATCTTCCGGAGAGAGGCCTTCACCCGAATTGGAAATTGATATTTCGGCAAACGTCTGAATCTCTTTTTCTATTTTATTCAATGAGACGGAAATATGGCCTTTTTCTGGTGTGTATTTGAATGCGTTGGACAACAAATTGTAATAAATCCGTTCCATCTTTTCAACATCAAAAGAAAACGTAAAATCGGCAGAAGAGAGTACCTGAAAATCGAAAGCCAAGTGCTTTTGCCGGCTCATTTCAACAAAAGCCTCATTCAGGTCCAGTAATTGTTGTTTCAAAT
>JAUZOU010000416.1 GCA_030706285.1 Bacteroidota bacterium | reverse complement strand
GTTTCATCGTGATTGAATGATCCCAGTCTGACAGAAACAACCCGGTTGATCCATTCCTTTCTGTAAGGCACCTCTACCCGGATGTAATTTTCAGAAAAACCATGCATCCGGCCTTCGGTGGCAGTGTGTTCAAAAAGCACCCGCACGTCTTTCCCTGCATGATTTTTATAAAACGTTTTCCACTTAGCATCAGAAAGCTGCTGCAGCCTTTCGTGGCGCATTTTCTTATCTTCAGGGCTAACCATATAGCCTATAGCCAGCGCTTGCGTCCCAGGGCGCTCAGAATACGAAAAAACGTGGAGTTGGGTCACTTCCAGTTGTTCTATAAAACGATAAGCTTCTTCGAACAGTGCTGGAGTCTCACCCCGGCTTCCGACAATGACATCCACCCCAATAAACGCATCCGGCATTAGCTGACGGATCAGTTTGATCTTCGAAGCAAATAACGCGCAATCGTATCGCCGGTGCATCAGCTTCAGCAAGGTATCACTGCCAGCCTGTAAAGGAATATGGAAATGAGGGGCAAACCGTTTGGATTTGGAGACAAACCGGATAACCTCTTCCGTCAGCAAATCCGGTTCGATCGAAGAAATCCGGAAACGATCGATGCCTTCGACTTCATCCAGTGCCTGTATCAATTGCAGAAAAGTTTCTCCTGTAGTTTTTCCGAAATCCCCGATATTGACCCCTGAAAGCACAATCTCATGTCCTCCTTCTGCGGCAATCTGCTTGGCCTGACTGACAAGCATCGTAATAGACCCGTTCCGGCTCCTGCCTCTGGCAAAAGGAATGGTACAGTACGTACAAAAATAGTCACACCCATCCTGAACTTTCAGAAAATACCTGGTCCTGTCATCACGTGAAAAAGAAGGTTGAAACTGTCTGATATCCTTTAATTTTGACGTCAGCACGATTGGAGCTTCTCCTTTCTTCAATTCATCCAGATGCGCCGGAATGTCAAATTTCTCGTTTGAGCCCAAAACCAAACTAACACCAGAAATGGAGGCAATTTCTTCTGGTTTCAACTGTGCATAGCAACCGGTCACTACTACAAACGCATCCGGATAATGGCGAATAACCCGATGGATGGCCTGACGGCTCTTTTTATCTGCCGTATCAGTCACCGAACACGTATTGATAATACAAACATCAGGTTTCTCACCTGGTTTGATCTTTCGATAGCCGGCCTCTGCCATAATCCGTCCCAGACTGGACAGTTCGGCAAAATTCAGTTTGCATCCAAGACTAATGTAGGCAACTTTCCTATCCTGAAAAATGGTGGTGTCAATCATATTCTTTTACTTCACAGGCAAAGGTACTTATTTTAGGAATCAAGTGAAAAACGGCATTTAATAATGTTTCATTATTCGGCCATATACTGCATATTTATTGTATATATATGCTTATTTCTGTTGATTTAGGGCGATTTTGGTCCTTCCACAAAAGTTTTTTAGTTTTTTTTACGATTTAGAGTTCACAAACAAAAAAATATACTTAATTTTGCCGCGATTTCAATGAACTCCTATTTATTGTTTTAAAACAGAAAAAAAAATGAAAAAGTTAGTATTATTCGTTGCTGTTATCGTTGCAGTTTCTTTCGCATCTTGTGGTAATAAAAAAGCAGCTCCTGCTGAACCAGCTACTGAAGAAGTTGCTACAGAAGAAGCTCCTGCTGCTGCTCCTGCTGCTGCTGACACCGCTGCTGCCGCTGCCACTTCTACTACTGAAGCTGCTCCTGTTGCTGAATAAGCCAACAAAAGAGATTAAAAGTCCGCCAATTGGCGGACTTTTTTTTTGCCCATTCGCTACAAACCATCAATACAACACGCTATGTCTGACTTTCGACTGATCGTTTTCCAGTCCGTTGCCAGGAATCTGAGTTTTACAAAAGCGTCTCAAGAGCTTTTCATCACCCAACCAGCCATTACCAAACACATTCAGGAATTGGAAAGTCAGTACAAGGTTCCATTATTTGAACGTCTAGGCAACCGGATCAGCCTCACATCGGCCGGTCAATTGCTCCTGAAACATTGTGAGCCCATTTTAGCCGGTTACAAACAGCTGGATTATGAGATGAACCTATTGCACGATGAACATTCTGGCGACCTGAAACTGGGAGCCAGCACGACCATTGCCCAATACGTCCTGCCTCCTCTTCTGGCTATTTTCACGGAAAAGTTTCCCGAACTGAATGTCACGCTGATTAATGGCAATTCGAGAGACATAGAGACGGCGCTGCTGGAGCACCAACTGGATCTTGGTATGGTGGAAGGAAACCTACGGCAATCAACGCTGAAATACACCAGTTACCTGGAAGATGAATTGGTTGCTGTCGTTCATACCAGCAGTAAACTCGCCAGACTGGAAGAGATTTCACTGAACGCCCTCAAAACTGTTCCTTTGGTGCTTCGTGAAAGAGGATCGGGCACCCTTGACGTGTTGGAAACAGCCCTCCAAAGTCATAACATAAAATTATCCGACCTAACCATCCGCATGCAATTGGGCAGTACCGAAAGCATTAAACGATTTCTCGAAAAGACCGACTGTATGGGCGTTGTCTCCATCCGGTCAATTTCGCGGGAGTTGATGTCCGGTGCCTTTAAGGTGATTGAAATTAAAGAACTGGCCATGCAGCGGGATTTTTCCTTTGTTTGCCTGCATGGCAACGAAAATGGGCAGGCTCAGTTCTTTCAGCAATTCGCTTTTCATTATAAAGAAATATTATAGCGCATTCCCTTTAAAGCGGTAGCCAAAATGGTTCAATTTAAGACTTTTGGGTTAAGTCAATCCAAGTCAACAGAAAGTTTAAAATTTTCAATTTGATCCATATCCCCTTGAGAGCGCTAAAGCAAAAAGGCTGTCCCGGACTAATCCGGAACAGCCTTTTCAATGTATACTAATTGTATTATTCTGCTACAACCGTAAAAGGAACTTCAACATTGACTTCACGGTGAAGTTTAATGGTGGCCGTATAATCGCCGACTTCC
>JAUZOU010000415.1 GCA_030706285.1 Bacteroidota bacterium | reverse complement strand
TATGTTCTTCTCTGCGATTTTAATAGCGAGGGGAGAGATGTCGGAACCATAGATATGGAAATTAAAAGGCTTTTCTTCTCCTTCTTCTTCTTCCTGCATGATTGAATTGAAAAGAGGTTCATCAAAGTCGTTCCATTTTTCAAAAGCAAATGATTTCCGGTACATCCCCGGTGGAATATTCAGGGCAATCAGCGCTGCTTCGATAAGCAGGGTCCCTGATCCACACATAGGATCGATAAAATTGCATTGCCCTTTCCATCCTGCCAGCAATAACATACCTGCTGCCAATACTTCATTCAATGGCGCTTCAGTCTGGTCAACCCGGTAGCCACGTTTGTGCAATGACTCTCCGGAACTGTCCAGAGAGACAGTGCAAAGATCATGGGAAACATGGACGTGAATCTGGATATCCGGGTTGGTCAATCGAACAGACGGGCGTTTACCGAATTTGTTGTTGAAATAGTCGGCAACGGCATCTTTTACCCGGTACGAAAGAAATCTGGAATGTTTAAACAGGTCAGAATAAACAACTGTATCAATTGAAAAGGTCTGATCTTGTGTAAAATACGTTTCCCAGGGGATTTTGCAGACTTCCTGATAGACTTCATCCGGATCCTTTGCATGAAAGGTCACCAGCGGTTTGAGTACTCGTATGGCCGTTCTGAGATAGATGTTGGCCTTATACAAAAGGGCCTTGTCTCCGGTAAAAGAAACCATACGACGCCCTATCTGAACCTGATCTCCTCCCAGGTTGATGATCTCTTCAGCAAGGACTTCTTCGAGTCCCTGCATGGTTTTGACTATATATTCTGTTTGTTTCATTTTCTGGCTTTGGATTGCAGGATCCGGGCATCGGGTGCCACATTTTCTGTCACCCAGATATTCCCGCCGATGACTGCGCCTTTCCCGATAGTGATCCGGCCAAGGATGGTCGCGTTTGAATAGATAATGACATCATCTTCAAGAACCGGATGACGTGGAATACCCTTAATCGGGTGACCGGCTTCATCCAACGGAAAGCTTTTCGCTCCGAGGGTGACTCCCTGATACAGTTTGACGTTTTTACCAATAATGGTTGTCGCTCCGATGACAACGCCTGTACCGTGATCGATGGCAAAATAATCGCCAATTGTTGCTCCCGGATGGATATCGATGCCCGTTTCTGAATGAGCCATCTCCGTGATCATCCTTGGAATCATGGGAACGTTGAGTTCAAGCAATTTATGTGCGATGCGGTAGTTACAGATGGCACGCAATCCGGGATAGCAATAGATCACCTCATCAAAGCTTGTTGCAGCGGGATCACCATTGAACGTAGCTTCGACATCAGTAGCCAGTCTTTCCCGGATATCAGGCAACGAAGCGATGAAATCAGCTGAAAGACATTGAGCGCGTTCCTTGATTTCTGAAAAATGTTGTAGTTGCTCACGGGCATTTTCACATGCCTCCATGTCGTCTGAATTGGTTTGTTTGGCAAAACACAGCCCTGCCTGAATCTGCGAACTAAGTACCTGGTGAAGACGTTCTACGCTTACACCAATGTGAAATGTCAGATTGTGTTTAGTAATGGACGCATTGCCGAAATAACCAGGAAACAAGACAGACCGGCAGAGCAGGATGAATTCTTCCAGTGCCGAACTTGATGGCATTGGATTTGATTCCAGTTGTTCATGACACAACCCTTTCAACAAATCAAATTGTGAAAGTTCCTGAATAGCATTGTTGATTTTTTCGGAATGGATGAGGTTCATGTGATGGTTATTGTTTATAAAGCCGCCTTAATTTTGCTGATAAGTTCAGCGTATTCTTCGTCCGATAAATAGACTTTTTTCGGATTCATCGCAAATGTACCTCCAAAATCCGGACCACCGACATATTTAGGTGCCAGATGAAAATGAAGATGTTTCAGTGTGTCAGAATAAGCTCCCATGTTAATCTTTGCCGCACCGAATGCGTTGCTTAATGCCTTTGCGACATGTGTCACATCTTTCATGAAGGCATTGCGCTCTTCATCAGATAGTTCGAACAGTTCATTGTGATGCTCTTTATGGGCCACGACGCATCTGCCATGATAGGTCTGTTCTTTGAACAGGAAAAGTGTCGACACATTCAATTCAACTATTTCAATCATCAAATCATGCATGGTTTGATTTTTTGAACAGTACAGACAATTCGGATCTTTTTCCATGGTTGACCAATTTTCAGTTAAGTTGTATATTGAGTGACAAAAGTAACGTATTTCTGACAAAGTTCAATGCCCTTTTTTCAAGCAGGCCTTCCGGGTTATGAAATGTGGAGTTCAACCTGAGGCAGTCAGGATAGATAACTCTGAAGGTGCTGAAGAAAGCAGGATTGTCAAAAGATATTCGCTTGAGGAGTAAAGGAAATTAAAGAAATATTTCTGTAATCATTTGCGTCTATAGAGGAATTGGTTTACTTTTGCGGATTCGTAGAACCGTATAGCAATATCATTAATTTCATTCAATAAACTAATTATTCAAAGGTATGAGTTTATTCATCTTCAATTCCTCCATTGGGCGAAAACTAGTTATGAGTATCACTGGTATTGCCCTTGTCTTGTTCCTTACCTTTCACAGCATCATGAACATTTTCATCGTCATTTCTCCGGAAGCGTACGATAAGATCTGTGAATTTCTTGGAGCAAACTGGTATGCCGTTGTTGGAACAGTTGGTCTGGCAGTTTTGGTTGTGATTCACATCATTTACGCCTTTTGGCTATCTCTTCAGAACTATCTTGCCAGAGGGAACGACCGTTATGCCGTTGCAAACAATGCACCTGGTGTTGAATGGGCTTCGCAGAAACAGAACATGCTGATACTTGGTATCATTATTATCGGTTTTTTGAGCCTTCATCTTTTTAATTTCTGGTATAAAATGCAATTGCCTGAATTAATGGGCGGTGAACCTGAAGCTTCTGGCTCAGAAATTGTAACCGGACTGTTTCAGATGCCGGTTTATTGCATTTTATATATGGTATGGTTAGTT
>JAUZOU010000414.1 GCA_030706285.1 Bacteroidota bacterium | reverse complement strand
GATATTTGAGTTTCAGGTTTCCCAGCATGAAGAGAGACACCGGTTCATCCGGACTATAGACAGTCACAGCAATGCACAGGGCCATAACCGAAGCAGAAGCGCCAATCAGTGGGCTCTGCATCTGAAGCCCGCTAAAAAAGGGCAAGTATTCATATCCGAATAAGAAAAACAGTGCTCCTGTAAGGCCACCCAACACATAATGGGCCCCCAGTTGTCGTTCGCTGTACCACCGTAGACACATCTTGCCAAAAAAATACAGCCAAAGCATGTTCATGAAAAGGTGCATCAGATCATAGTGCACGAACATGTAGGTCAGTGCTGTCCATGGCCGTTGAAGGAAAGCACCAAGACCAGCAGGCATTTGTATCCAGTCCAGCAGCTCCTTCCCATTCAGTCCGGTCAGGCTAAGCAGAACAAACAGCAGCCTGATCAGCAAAAAAAGGCCGGCATTGATGTAAATGAGTCTTATGACGACGGTTCCCCGTAGGTAAGATTGTTTCAGTTTATCCCAAAAAGAAGCCATTTCCTATTCCTTTCTTTTTCCAATATCGAACCAGGAAAAAACCGAACAGCATACCACCCAGGTGAGCAAAGTGGGCGACATTGTCTCCGGAAAAATTTGATACACCGGCAAATAATTCAATGACACCATATCCTATCACCATATATTTTGCAGGAATAGGCACAGGAATGAACATGAAATAAAGCGGGGCGTTCGGAAACAGCATCCCGAATGCCAACAAGATACCGAAAATAGCACCTGATGCACCAATCGTCACCATATTGTCCATTAGCATTTCCTTGGCATCAAGAATCGCAGATGACGGATAGATGACACCTGACTGTACATTTAGATACCGGCTCAGCACCGAAGTGTCTCCGTTTGCCAGATAATTGTTGATCGCTTCGAAAAAAGGCCTCAGATCGATATACCATGTCAATTCCTGTACCAATGCTGCCCCGATTCCTGTTACCAGATAATAGGTCAGGAACCGTTTAGGCCCCCAGATCTGCTCAAGAATACGGCCAAACATGAACAAGCCGAACATATTGAAAAGGATGTGCCAGATACTGCCGGGATCATGCATAAACATGTAGGTTATGAGTTGAGTCGGCAGGAACGTCTTAGATCCGATGTAATGCAATCCAAGATAATGCTCCATGTCAACGCCCACCCGGCCGAGAATGATGGTCGAAAGCCATACCAGCACATTGACAATGATCAAGTTTTTGGTAATGGTCGGAACAGATGACATAAATCCTTGTGAAGGCTTGAATTGACTCATAAAAATAGCATTGATGGATAACTAAAAAAACAGTCACGATACCTGAGTATGTTTGACAAAAGTACAAAAAAGGAGAATGAAAACTTTTGGCCGGTTGCTTTTTCCTCTTAATTCCAGTATTTTTTAAATTTTCTTCAATTTTTCTTGCAAATTTAAAATTAAATCATACTTTTGCGACGATGAATAAATTGCAGTTAACCCATTATTGTTTAACTTTATACATCTAGTTACTATGAACAAAGCACAATTGATTAATGCCATGGCCGAAAAATCCGGTTTGAGCAAGGTTGATTCAAAAAAAGCGCTTGAATCTTTTTTGGGTACTGTATCCTCTACCTTGAAAACAGGTGACAAAATCGCTTTGGTAGGTTTCGGAACTTTTTCTGTAGTAAACAAAGCTGCTCGTACAGGGATCAATCCTGCTACCAAGAAGCCCATCAAAATTGCAGCCAAAAAAGCTGTGAAATTTAAAGCTGGTGCCGACCTGTCTGCAGGTCTCTGATCGAATTCGATAACATCCATTAAAAACAGAAGCTGTTCATCCCGGAACAGCTTCTGTTTTTTGTAACCGGTTCACCCTTGCAGCATTGCTGATTTTGACCTACCTTTGCGCCCAAACTATTGATACAGACAATGACCATCAACCAACTCCTTGAACAAAAACTGACAGCAGCCGTTGCCGCCCTGTACGGGCAAGACCTGCCAGCCGGACAATTACAGATACAACCCACCCGAAAAGAATTCACAGGCGATTTCACCCTGATCGTCTTCCCTCTTACCCGTATTTCACACAAAAAACCCGAAGAAACCGGTGAAGCCCTTGGAGCCTGGCTAATGGCAAACACTTCCGAAATCGATGCCTATAACGTCGTAAAAGGTTTTCTGAACCTGACATTGACCAGTCTGTTCTGGATTGACAGCCTTAACGAGGCTTCCGCTGCCGACACCTATGGATTGATACAAGCAGGCGAACAGGCGCCACTGTTTATGGTGGAATATTCCTCTCCTAATACCAACAAGCCGCTGCACCTCGGGCATGTCCGCAACAACCTGCTTGGCTACAGTTTGAGCAAGATCCTGGAAGCCAACGGCAAAAAGGTCATCAAAACCAACATCGTCAATGACCGGGGCATCCACATTTGCAAGTCCATGCTAGCATGGAAAAAATGGGGAGCGGGAGAAACTCCCGCTTCCTCCGGCAAAAAAGGAGACCACCTGGTCGGAGACTATTATGTAGCGTTTGACAAACACTATAAGCAAGAACTGGCAGCGCTGGAAGCTAAAGGCTTGTCAAAAGAAGAAGCTGAAGCCCAATCCCCGCTCATGGCTGAAGCCAGAGACATGCTCCGCAAATGGGAAGCCGGCGATCCGGAGGTGAGACAACTCTGGAAAACGATGAACAGCTGGGTATATGAAGGGTTCGATGAAACGTACCGGACACTTGGAGTCAACTTTGATAAAATTTATTACGAATCACAAACCTACCTGTCCGGTAAAAAGAAAGTGCTTGAAGGGCTGGACAAGGGACTTTTCTTGAAGCAGGAAGACGGCTCCGTCTGGGCCGACCTGACAGCAGAAGGACTGGACCAAAAAGTCCTGCTGAGAGCCGACGGCACCTCCGTTTACATGACTCAGGACATCGGTACAGCCTCCATTCGCTTCTCAGAATATCCCATCGACAAGATGATCTATGTCGTCGGAAACGAACAGAACTACCATTTT
>JAUZOU010000413.1 GCA_030706285.1 Bacteroidota bacterium | reverse complement strand
CCGTCTTATAATTACTATCCGGTTTTATGTGTATCATAGGAACAGGCTGGAGCCTTTTGACATTGGACAACTGACCGGCTGAATGCTTCCCTGAGTTCGAAAGGACAGCAGGTCATGGATTTCCGCCTTCCCACCGAAGCTGAATGGGAATACGCAGCCAGAGGCAAACAAAAAGTCTGCCGGTTCCCATGGAAAAGCAATAAAGCTAGTACCGAAGGCGGATGCTATTATGCCAACTTCAAGCCAGCCAAAGGCGGCTATACAAATGATGGTCACCTGATCACGACTAAAGTTGCTTCTTATCCGCCAAATGAATACGGTTTGTATGATATGGCCGGAAATGTGTCGGAATGGACCTCAACCAACTGGAGTGAATCCGGATACGAAGATATGAACGACCTCAATCCAAGTCTGCATAAAAACATCAACCACACTGATTTCTACATTAATAAACGCAAAGTTGTCAGAGGAGGATCATGGAAAGATGCTGCACGGTTTATGGAAGTGAGCGCCCGTTCTTACGAATACCAAAACGAATCCCGTTCATTCATCGGCTTCCGGTGTGTCAGAAGCCAGATCGGAGAATCAGTTTCACGTTAATTTACGTTTTTAAAATTTCAGTAACATGCCAAATACGAAAACACTACGTACCAAACTTTCCCACTTTCTGGGAAGTTATCGTGGAAAAACCATCTTTAATTTTTGCTATGGTTTTGGCGCCTCACTTGCCATTATGGGAACCATGTTCAAATTGCTACACCTCGACGGAGCCAACATCGCTCTTGCCATAGGATTGGGCACAGAAGTCTTCATCTTTGCGCTTTCTGCGTTTGAACCGCCATTCAGAAATTACCGCTGGGAAGAAGTCTTTCCAATACTGATCTCTCACAAGGATGAAGATCGTCCTCAGTTTGGCGCAGGCGGTATGATCGGAGGCTCAGTCATCATTGGCAGTACCCCTTCGGCTGAAGGTCAACCGGCACCCGGACAGGACAAAGACTATTATTCCGAATATGGAGTGCCCGGTGTCCAGGATGGAGCGGGAGGACAAGCGGCCGGACCGCTCTATCGTGGTGGTCCCATTTATCAAGGTACTCCCGGCTATCAGGGAGGGCCCGGCTATCAAGGGCCCGGACCAGCAGCCTTCCCAGGTCAAGGCGTGGCTCAAGAAGGAGAAAGTACGGTTGGTAGTACCGAACAAAAACATCCGAATCCATTGGCCAATATCACCAATCAACAAGCAGCTCAAAGTTACGGCCTTCCGCCTCAAGTCCAACTGACTGAAGAAGAAGCCAACACGCTGTCAGATAGCATCAAACGGATGGGTGAAGCGGTTGCTCAACTCAACAATATGGCAGATATCACCAATGTCACTGAAAAATACCTGAACCAGCTTTCTGAGATGGCTGACAACTTGAACCGCTTCAGCAACGCGACCTCCTCCCTGACGGATGTATCAAACGTCCTGCTTGACTCCTATCGCAATGTTACCGAAAATTCCAGCGATATTTCCGAAAATTCCAAGGGATATGTTGAACAGATGGGCGTTCTGAACAAGAACCTGATGGGCCTCAACACCATTTATGAAATTCAGCTGAAAAGCATCAGTTCACAGATTGATACCATTGACCGTGTTAATAAAGGCTTGCTTCACATTCGTGACATGTATGAAGGATCTCTTGAAGGGACGAACCGCTTCCATCAGGAAACCGATAATATGGCTGAAAATCTGTCACACCTGAATCAGGTCTATTCGAGAATGTTGGAAGCTATGATCCCCGGTCAGGGATTCGGAGGGTTTGGCGCCGGCCGGACAGTCGTTCCGCCTGCACCCACAACACCGGCTCCGGAAGGTCCGGAACAAATTGGCTAAGCGCGATTATACAACAAGCCGACAATCAAACTTACCTCGTTACAATAACGAACAGTTAGAAAAAACGATTATTAAAGAATACTGAATATGCCTGCAAGCAACGCACCCGAAACCCCGCGGCAACGGCTCATCAGCCTGATGTACATCCTATTGTTGTGCATGCTGGCACTAAACGTGTCGTCTGACGTATTGCACGGTTTCGAATTAGTTGATGACAGTCTGACTGTAAGTACTGCTAACTCCAGTGCCCAGAATATCGATTTATACAATCAGCTTAGAGAATCATACCAGTCAAATCCTGAGAAGACAAGGGAATGGCTTCTATTGGCTCAACAACTGAAACAACGGTCTGACTCACTATACAACTACATCAATGCCTTGAAATGGGAGGTTGTCCGTCAGGCTGATGGCAAGAAGGCAGACATCCACAACATCCAACGAAGTGATAATCTGGATGTAGCCGCTCAGGTCATGTTGCCACCGACCAGCAAAAAAGGGAAAGAACTTAAACAGGCCATCGAAAAATACCGCGGTTACATCATCACGTTGGTCGGTGACCCACTTCAGCGAAAAGTCATCATGGACAATTTCAGCACAACCCCATCTCCCCGTGCCAGAAAAGACGGAAAAAACTGGGAGTATTCCATGTTTGAGAACATGCCGCTCGGTGCCGTCGCAACCATGTTCACCAAACTGCAGAACGACATCCGGTATGCAGAAGGCGAAGTCTTGCATGAACTGATCAAAAACATCGACGTCGGAGACTTCAGAGTCAACCAGATCAAGGCGTATGTCATACCAAACTCTGAAAATATTGTCCAGGGCAGCAGTTACAAGGCAAACATTGTTCTGTCTGCGGAAGATTCGACACAGCGACCATCCATCTTTGTGAACGGCCGGAAGCTTGATCCAAGGAAAAAGGGCCTTTACGAAGCTTTTGCCGGGAAAGCCGGTGTCTACCCAGTTGAAGGCTATATCGAAATGAGACGCGGAGACGGTAGCATCCAACGGCATAAATTTTCACAGAAATACACGGTTATTGAGCCAATGGCCACCGTTTCAAACACGATGATGAACGTTTTGTATGCCGGCATCAACAACCAGGTCAGCATCTCCGTCCCAGGAATGACCGATCGCCAGGTTTCTGCAACCTCCTCCAACGGAAGCCTG
>JAUZOU010000412.1 GCA_030706285.1 Bacteroidota bacterium | reverse complement strand
TCCAACCGGAACACCAATAAGCAGCCTTTATCGATGGATAAAGAAAATTGTTCGCCTGTTGCCTCATTCAGGGAGCCTTGCCACCAACTGGAAAAGCAACGGTCCTCGACAGGGTAACGTAAGCCAAGTGCAGAAATCCGGGTTTCCGGATGCAATGAAAAAATGGAAACTTGTTGACCCCGGACGCTTTCAAAACGGGCCACTGTATATTTCCCGTCACGGGTTGAACCTAATTCAGGCGCTTTCATATCCAGCCCCCGTTCAACGTAATCATCAGGAGACAGGCCCCATTTAAACGAGTCGATTCGACCGTAATCAGTCAGCAGACAGACTGATTTAAGCCGTGTTGCGTAGTCTGCCAGCAACGATATATTTGCCAGCGTATGATCTTCCCTCAAGCCTGTAGCACCCAGGATAGCCAGTTCATCATAACCATTCCGGATGCAATGTTCAACGACTTTGGTCAGGTCATTGGTTTCCTGATCTGGTGACGGATAGATGCGATCTGAAAAGCGTTGCCTTAATTCAGGCGTAATACTGTCCATATCACCGACAATTGCCTCGGGCTCTCTGCCAAAATCCACCAACTTCTTTACGGAGCCATCACAGCAAATAACATGTTCGGCTTCACGCAGGAGCCGAAGTCTTTTTTCATTAGTCGGAAAGGCCCCGTCAGCCAGGATAAGAGCTTGCATACGATTGTCTTTAAATAAAATGGCCGTCCTGACCGAACATCAGGACGGTCATTCACAGCATTCCTTAGAACTGGAGTGCAAATTTAACCAAATAATTTCTTGGAGCCACTACATAAAGCCCCTTTTCTGTCATGACTGGTTCTCCGTTGACAAAATGATATTCTCCGCCCCAGGCATTGCAAAAATAATGATGACTGTACAGGTTATTGACAGTCAAACCGATTTGTGCTTTAGCCAAATGATTGATAGCAAAATCATAGGTCAGTGTCGCATTGGCAAAATGATAGGAAGGCAATGTCAAGTCATCATTCTGTGTATTGGTGATGTATTGTTTGTCCACATATTTTTCAACCACATTCAATTTGATATGATCGACCGGCTTGATGGTCAGACTGCCAGCGGCAATCAACTCTGGCGAGAATGGCAAATTGCCTTCATCAATGTGCTTGCTGTCACGGGTCGACTGTTCATTCCAATCCGTGCTGTTGTCATAGGTATCGTAATAAACAGTATAATCAAAGGCCTTGTTACGGCTCAATGTCGCATTGGCATCCAACTGAAGCCAGCGGTATGGACGAAATCCGGCCTGCAATTCGATGCCTTTACGGTAACTTTTTGCAATATTGTTCATCAGTTTGTAACCGACATCATTCAGTTGTCCGGTAGGAACCAATTGGTTGGTATAATCCATGTAATACAGATTGACAGCAAACAGGTACGTTTGATTGTCAAATTTGTATCCTACCTCATAATCAGTCAGTTCTTCAGCCTTTAGCACGTTACCAAATTTAATGGCATCTTTCAGATCGGCACGGGCAGGTTCACGATTGGCAACAGCCACTGAAGCATACAATTGCTGAGAAGGATTCAACTGATAGAAAATACCGGCTTTGGGATTGAAAAAATTCCAAGTACGATGCTGCGTCATATCAACCATATCATCGTCATCAAGTCCAGCCAACGAATAGTCTACATAACGGTACTGGAGGTCTATATAGGCATTCAAGCCTTTCAAGACTTGATATTCGCTTTTGATGAACGCATTGGCATCCGTCTTGTCTGTCTGGTTGCGGACCCACTCATAATTGGCCGGAATGGTTGCGTTGTGTTCGACCCACAGCAGATTGGCATAATGTGACCCATCATAATAGGTATACATGGCACCCCCCTGCACATTAAGCCGATCTTTGGCATACTTCAGGTTGATATTGCCGGTATAAAAGCCATTGGCCATATTTTTCCGGCGGATCAAATCGCTGCTCGCATAAGTGACTGTATCTACCGTCTGAGCCGGAATACCCATTGAAGAGAATTTCTTATCCTGTTTGTATTCTTCATAATAGCCAAATCCGTCCGTATAATTCAGAGAGGCATTCAACAACAGATTCTTGGATAATTCCTGCGTATAGAATAGCTGAAAATGATGCTGCCAGTAATTATCACTTTCATTCCCATAATACACTCCAGGCTTAATCTCACCGGCAGGATTGAATGTATAATCCCCGTTCATCTGATAGTCAGTCGCACCTTCCCAGGTTATTCCGGTATGTTCTTCACCATAGAGGTAGTTGAACCGGAGAACGGATTGTCTGAACCGTTTGGAAAAAGAAGCAACCAATGATTGGTGTTTACACCAACCGTTGCGGATGTATCCGTCAGAAGCCAGGTTCGAATACCGGAGGTCAAGGCTGTAGCCATGCTTGGTCAGCCCTGTTCCATAAGCGACATTTTGCTGGAACGTGCCGTAACTTCCGGCAGTCGTGGCCGATTCAAAATAGGGCTTCATCCCCGGTTCGCGGGTGGTCATGTTGATGCTGGCGCCAAAGGCGCTGGGGCCATTCGTCGAGGTTCCGACACCACGCTGAATTTGGATGCTCTCCAGAGCAGAGGACAAATCAGGCAGATCTACCCAGTACATTTCCTGTGATTCCGGGTTGTTCAGAGGAATTCCATTCAATGTAACATTAATACGGGTTGCATCTGTTCCGCGAATACGAAGGGCGGTATTCCCGGAACCGGTACCGTTTTCATCGGTAGCGACCAATGAAGGTGTCATCCATAATACATAGGGCAAATAATTGGCTACTGTCAGCGACTGGATTTCTTTCTTATCCAGATTGGTTTGAGCAACCGGCGTTTGCTTTCCGGCACGATGGCCGTCTACATACACATCTTTCAGATAGAACGCCTTAAGACTGTCCGTGACGTTTTTCTTTGGTTGTTCGGCGACATGTCTGACTTGAACTGTTGTCCGTGCAAAGACGGCGGTAAAGGTGGCAAAAGCTACCACAAGGCACAAAAAAAACCTTTTCATGTTAATTATTTTAAGTTTAACAATAAAAAGGGGCTGTATA
>JAUZOU010000411.1 GCA_030706285.1 Bacteroidota bacterium | reverse complement strand
TCCGGATCAATCCTGGCCGTCTGCTGAACAAGAGGAATCAGGTCCATACCGCAAATCGGGCATTTTCCTGGTTCTGTTCTACGAATTTGCGGATGCATGGAACAGGTCCAGATGGTTGGTTTCTTCTCCACTTTTTCAGGCTGTTGTGTTTCTCCTGTTTTACCTGACGGATGAAAAAACAGCCAGCCTAAAAAGATACCGGCCACTACCAACAGGCCGTTGCGTATTGAGGTGTTTGAAAAAATCGATTTCATTTCAGATTTGATTGAATGGTTGTAGCCGCCATCAATTTGTTCAGCCAGGCTATGGCTGTATTGTTACGGGCGACCGTTTCGATGTAGTTAAAATCATAGCCAAGCAGCTGCTTCTGCAATTGCAGAATCTCCGTCAATCCCGTTCCTGATACTGAAAACGTTTTTATCAGGATATCCAGGGAAGCCTTTGCCAGTTTACGCTGCTGTTTGTACAGTTCCATTTCACGTCTTGCATCCTGATAGGTCCTCAGCGCCTCGACATAGTCTGCCTGCAACTGATTGGCAGTTGCCGTGTAATCATGCGCTGAAGCTGATTTCAACAACCTAGTCTCTTGCTGCATGGCTTTGTATTTTCTCCGGTAAACAGGCAAGGTCACTTTCAGCATGGGCATCAGCATATCTTTCCCATTCATCGGAGAAGCAGACATTTCGTTTTTGGTGATGAGCGCATAGTCCAATCCGATTCCGATCATGGGGTATCCCATACGGTTGATCATTTTCCCTCGTGCCTCCAACGATCGTTTTTCGTAGGCCAGCATGCCCAACATGGGATTGTTAACCAATAGACTATCGGTAGGCAGGATTTCCAGCGTATCCGGCTCCATTTTCCCATCGACGGAAACCGGTGAAACAACCGTCCTGTTCAGATAACTGTTAAACCGGGCCGTTAAGGAAATCTGCCGGTTTTTCAACAAGGCCATCTCGTTTTCCAGATCGCTGATTTCTATCTGGATCCTGTAGAGGTCAGCCAGTCCGGCACTGGTAGAAACAGCGCCCATGGAAGCGGCCGGCATGGATGAGGCACGTTGAAAAGAAGAAGCGCCGGCATTTCCGGTTGGAGCACTGTTCATACCGGACATTCCGGATGAGCCTGAAGCGCCGGCCGATGTTACAGGCGTTTCCACATCAGAGAATGCAACGCCCTGCGCATTTGTCACACCAACGCTGAACCGGATTCTGGTTAGCCGTTCGATGGTTTTCAGCAACGCCACGTTTTCTTCATAAAGCTGTAATTCGCGTTGATTTTTCTGCAACTCGTACCAAGTCCGTTGGACATCGTAATACACCTGGTTTCTGGTTTCCCGGAACGCCTCGAACTTCGCGTTCGCCATCAGGCTCATTTCATCTTTGGCGTGTCTCAATACACCAAACCAGGGAAACATCTGCATCAACTGAATATCTGCCAGCTGATTGCCGGCTGCCAGTTCCATCGGCTTAAGAAAGACACCGACCGTCAGATCAGGATCGGACAAACTGCCCACCTGAGGCAGTCGTTGCAACGCTGCCTGAAACTCATCCAGTTTTTGTTGAACTGCCGGATTGTCAATGACAGCCATTTGCAGATAGTCATTCAAGGAATCCTTTTGTTTGCTTTGTGCCCGGCCATAGGTTGCCGTACAAACGATAAAGGCCACCAGCAGCCATATTGATTTGATTGTTTGTCTCATATAATTCTGTCTGTTTTTCAATAAAAGGTATGAACCCCAAGGCAAGCCCTGTACCCTGATTTCGTCCCAAGGGGCGGGGAATTTACCCAGAGCGATTAAATTCCGATCTACTCCGCGTGCCGGTCTGATGATAGCCTTGGCCGTTTTGTGCAAGCATGTTCGGCTCATAGCGTCATTTTTTGTTTGGTTAGCACGGCTCTCTCCCGCCAAATGGCTTGAAACAGCGGGACAACAAAAATGGTCATGACCTGGATGATCATACCGCCAAACGTTGGAATAGCCATTGGCACCATGATATCCGCTCCTTTTCCGGTAGACGTCAATACCGGCAACAGGGCGATAACAGTGACAGCTGTGGTCATCATGGCCGGCCGGACACGCCTTAGCCCGGCTTCGACAACAGCATCCCTGACTTCATGGGCCGTCGCCGGATGGCGATGTTCAAACACCTGATGGATATACGTTCCCATGATGACACCATCGTTTGTCGCGATGCCAAACAAGGCGATAAAGCCCACCCAAACGGCCACACTCAAATTGATGGGATGCATCTGAAACAGATCCCGCAGATTGATCCCGGCCACCGGAACATTCATAAACCAGTCCTGACCGTACAACCACATCATAATAAAACCACCGGCAAAAGCCACAAACACCCCTGAAAAATGGATGAACGAGGCTGTGACCGATTTGAACTGGAAATACAGCAACAACAATATGAGCAACAGACTAATCGGAATGACAATAGCCAACCGGTGAGTCGAACGGATTTGCTGTTCGTAATTTCCGGCAAATTGATACGTGACGCCAACCGGCAGTTTGATCTCACCTGAATCGATCTTTTTCTGAAGCATGGCCGAAGCTTCGTTCACCACATCGACCTCTGCTTTATGTTCTACTTTATCGAACGTGACATAACCGACAGGAAAGGTGTTTTCCGTGCGAATCATCTGCGCGCCTTTCGTATAAGTGAGGTCAGCTATTTCGCTTAACGGCACCTGGGTTCCATCCATAGCCGGTATCAGAATCCGTTTGATGTCTTCCGGATTGTCCCTTAATTCGCGAGGATAGCGAACCCGGATCGCGAACCGTTCACGCCCTTCTACGGACGTGTTCAACGCCATACCGCCGATCGCAACCTGAATAACGTCCTGCACGTCACTGACAGTCATGCCGTAACGCGCCATCGCTTCCCTGTTCAGTTTCAACTCGATGTACGGTGCGCCGACTGCTCTATCATAAAAGACAGAAGCAGGCTTGACGGAAGGCACCTCTTTCAACGCTTTTTCCAGCACGAATCCGGCTTTTTCAATGGAATCCAATCCGGATCCATAAATCTTCAATCCCATTGGGGCC
>JAUZOU010000410.1 GCA_030706285.1 Bacteroidota bacterium | reverse complement strand
TTTATCGAATCGTTTCAGGTTTAAGTGAACAAGATGCTGACCAGCTTGTTATAGACAATGCTGGTAACCGAGTTATTCCGTTAAGTTGACATTTATCGTCACGAAACATTTTACTTGGGAAACTGGCGTCGGATTATCTTAGAAAAGGCTATTTATGAAGGGAAATGTTGTCACATTATTGTGTGTGCTCTTTATGAGTACGCACATCGTTGCTTGTTATTCGGATGGCATTAAAGCTGAAAAGGAAAAAACCTTGGCAGATTCAACCTTTTACGGGAAAGTGCTGGTCGTTTATTATTCCTGGAGCGGGAACAGCCGCACGATAGCCAGCGATATCCATCAAATTGTCGGTGGCGATCTGGTGAAAGTGGAACTCACCACACCGTATTCAGCCACTTCAGATTCAGAATTGTTTCCGATCGCCCAACAGGAGATAGCAGCCATTGATAATAAGGGACAATACCCGTCCATTAAGACTCAAGTCGATGATATGGATAAATATACAGCCGTCATTGTTTGCAATCCTTTATGGTATAGTCGTATGGCAACTCCGATGCAAGCTTTTCTGCACAAATATAGCAGCTTGCTGGCCGGGAAAACAATTGCTCTTTTCTGTACAAGCCGGGGTGTCGGCATATCGGGATCGGTTTCAGATGCCAAACGTCTTTGTCCGGATGCCTATTTTACAGATTCTTTATGGATCAAGTCGGCAGACATTTCAACAGCGCATGATCGAATCGAAGCGTGGCTCAAGTCTATTCAACTGTATCCTGAGACCAATTCTGACTATGTGAAACTGAAAATGGGGGTTGGGTACTATGTTGACCAATCCCGGCTATTCATAACCGGAACGTTTAGCCAACTCACGTTGCTCAATATGAACGGTACGGTCATCCGGCAAACTAAGCAGCATATCATCGACCTGTCAGACCTTCCGGCAGGCTGTTACTTGGTGAAAATAGCTGTAGGGGCAAAAAATGTGACGTTCAAAATCAGCCGGTGAATGGTATAAGAAAGTCTCCTCAATATCGATTGGGGTGCTGCCGGAAACCAGAAGCTGTTTATCCGGTGATGGCAGAAAGACGCCGGTCTCATCCGGCAAATCAGCTGGCTAAGCTGGTGGAATAATCCAGAGATGGCTGTCTATTGAAAGAGTCAGGCACATCGCTGCTGATATTACTCAACATTTCTCATAATCCAGTTTTCAAAGGATGCCATAAATCCAATTAGATAGTTACGAGTCGGTTCATTGACCAGCTCTCCTTTCTCATTAAACAGTTCAGAAACATTTCCTATATAGGCTTCTGGTTGTTGCATCGTTGGGACATTCAGGAATGTGAGCATTTGCCGCAGGTGGTGATTGGCTCCAAAGCCACCTATTGTTCCCAGCGAAACCGACACGATGGCTCCGGGCTTCCCATTCCAACAATTCTTACCATATGGCCTGGAGGCAACATCCAGTGCATTTTTTAAAACAGCCGGAACGGAGCGATTGTATTCGGGCGTTACAAAAAGAACGCCGTCAAATGCACTTAACCGCTTGCGAAAGGCTGTCCACTCTGCCGGAGGAGAGACTTCCAGATCTTCATTGAAAAATGGTAGTCCTCCAATCTCCAACAATTCAAATTCGAAACTTTCTGGGGCTAATGACATCAACGTCAGGGCCATTTTCCGATTGAATGACTCCTTTCTAAGACTTCCGACAAAGACTGCGATTTTTTTTGTTTTCATAATATAAGATTGCTTTTATGTGTCAGCATGCCATATTCATATCTTTTGTTTACTATATCCCAGTTGATAAGGTTCCAGAAGGCATCAATGTAATCTGACCTTCTGTTCTGATAATTCAGGTAATAAGCATGTTCCCACACATCAATGTTTAGCAGGGGAATGCCCTTTTTTTCAGCTATATCCATTATGGGATTATCCTGATTGGGCGTGGAACAAATGAACAGATTACCTTTGTCATCAAGACAGAGCCATGCCCAACCGCTTCCAAACCGTGTTTTGCCAGATTCGGACAGCTCTTTTTTGAACTCCTCGAAAGAGCCAAATGTATTGACAATGGCTTCTGCTATTTTCCCTGTCGGCAGGCCTCCTCCCTGTGCACTCATGCCTTCCCAGTAGAATGTATGATTGAAATAGCCTCCACCATTGTTTCTGACAGCAATGGGATAGTGACTGATGTTCCTGAAGATGTCACTGATTTCAATTGATGTTAAATCCGTGCCATCAATGGCTTTCAGAAAATTGTCATAATATGCCCGATGGTGTTTACTGTAGTGGATTTCAACGGTTAATCGGTCGATGTATGGTTCAAGGGCGTCATATGAATAAGGCAGCGGGTGGAATTCAAATTTGGTTGAAGGCGCTATTGCCTGTCGATTTTTCGAAGAAATAGAGGGTTGGTTCATATGACCTTTGACTTGTACTTGTATTTGCGCAATTGAAGAACTGTGCAAACCAAGAAATCCAGCACCAATAATTAAGATGACTTTTGCAGGTTTGAACATGGGTTGTTTCTTATTAGTGAATCTATGACTGACTGACCAAATAATTTTCTATGCCCATCTGCTCGATTTTGGTTAGCTGAATTTCAGCCCAATCGACATGATCTTCTTCCATTTTGAGGATCTTGGTCAACAAATCGACTGTCCCTTGATCTTCAACTTCACGGGCAAGTTTGATGGCTTCGTTATAGGCTTTGACGGCAGTCAGTTCACTCTTGTAATCGTTGTTGATTAACTCTGATACACCCTTACCGATACTGATCGGATTCAGTTTAGAAACAGTTGGTGTCCCATCAAAAAAGATCATCCGTTCAATAAGCCATTCCGCGTGGTGCATTTCGTCCATTGCCTGTCCTTTTTTGGCTGCGTGCAGTTTACTGTAACCCCAGTTTTCACATAGTTCTGTGTGAACCATATACTGATTGATCGCCGTCAATTCGTCTGCTAACAGTGCATTCAACGCCGTAAGCATTTTTTCGTTTCCTTTCATATGATACTGATTTTTAGTTTATGGCCATCGTTTGGCCTTTGTCTTACAATAAGATGGAT
>JAUZOU010000041.1 GCA_030706285.1 Bacteroidota bacterium | reverse complement strand
CTACTACTTTTGCAGTGATAATTGCCACATCACTCCCGTTTGCTTTTCTGGAGAACATACCACCATCAGGTTTTACCAAAAGTGGTTCGAGCACCAGCTGAATGGAATATGGTGCCTCAGAACTGTAAAGGGTATCGTTGCAACACACCTTACGGTCCTTATCCAGTCCGCGGGCTAGAACGCAGCCTTTTTTCCAAACAAGGTTTTCCCATGTAAGTCGTTTGGTCTTCAAACCATTTTCTTTTATACCATAACTCCGGTTGTTTACCAATACTTCGACATACGGGCAGTTGCTCCAAACATCAATGTTTTGAACTGGATAATCAAAATCCCATGTACTTTGCAATGTTACACCCGGTTTGGTTTCAAAAGGAATCCACAATGCCTTTTCGAAGACTCGATATTTCAGTTTAGGAATGCGGTTGGCATCCATGGCACAAGAGCCAAGTGATTTTTGATTGGCTTTTCCATTTAAATAGATGGTATAGCTTTCACCTTGTGTTTCAGCCAACATCCAATCCAACCATCCGCAGGCTTTATTAGTTAAATCAGCCAGATAATTGTCTACGTACCATTGCGTAAACCGTTTTTCATTTTCATAATCAAAACGGGCAATATTCCAACTGGCACGTCCTTCCCAATTCGCTCCATATACTTCAGCATTGAGCGAAGGCGATCCGTTAATCTTGGTAAAGCCATTGGTAAAGCCAACAAGCACACGATTTTTCTTATCCCACTCAGGAGGATACCAATCACGATTCAGAATGATGCGTGTGTTTATCGGATCATACTTTTTAGCAATCTCAAACGTATAGGACGGGTAATAAATAGCGCCATCCTTTGCCAGACCATTATTCGATTCCCAAACGATGACGGATGGATGATTCCGGAATGCCAATATAGCATTCCGATCATACTCGCGTTTGTAGGTATTGGCCGGCTCGTCTTTTAAAGCCCATTCATTGTCTCCACTGTTCAATATGAGCATAATACCGTATTCGTCACAAGCCTCTATGAAACCTGGTAAAGGAGGAGTATGCCCGATTCGTAAGGTATTTCCGCCACATTGTGCTATGTAGGCAATGTCTTTCCATTGCAATTCTTCAGGAATAGCACATCCTAAGGCTGGATACATGTTCCGGTGGCCAAATCCTTGAAGAATCTGTTTTTTACCATTTACATAACAATAATCGTCATCCCACCGTATTGTACGAATGCCTAAAACTTCCTCTTTTTGGTCCAACACTCTTTTACCTTCTGATAATATTCTGCGAACGGTATATAAATACGGCTTACCATATTCACTATTGTTTGGATACCATAACGTAGGCTTATTTATAGACATTCCATTTTCTACAAATTTTGTCGCGCCGTGAATGGATGCAACAACAGATCTGACAGTTTGTACAATTTTTCCCTTAGCATCCAGCAGTTGAATCGCAAGCGTTAATTGTTTGTCTTTTTTACCGGTATTCTTTATATTGGTCTGAAATACCAGTTGAGCCTGTTGTTCGTCTGCCTCTTTGACTGCATTATAGGTGCCCCATTCATTAGAAGCCGAAAATGCGTTTCCTGGAATATGGATTTCATTTTCAATAAGCAAATTCACATCAGAATATATTCCCCCCCAGCCCATACCAAAAGCTTCCCATACACCGAAATTCGGCCACGTAAAAAACGAATTCGACGCATTAGAGATCTGAACTGACAATATATTTTCTCTATCAAATACGACCTGATTCGTTATATCTACTATAAAGGGAATAAAACAGCCTATATGTGTTACTGCTCCAGGTTGCGGTACAGCGGTATTGCCTGGCATAAAATGGCCATTAACATAAACGGAGGCTGCAATACCAATGGCTTTAAATTCCAGATAAAACCGCTTATTCTTATCTTTTCCATTCAACTTGAATTTTGAACGATACCAAACACTACCCTTCCAAATAGGAGCTGACGGATGATTGAGATAACTGTCGCTATCGTTAAAACAATGCGGAAGGCCGACCGTTTTCCAAGCATGATCATCAAAATCAAGGGCTGTAATTTTTTTGTAATCATTTTCAGGTTGACCATCTTCTACAAACACATCAATACCTTTGATACCAAGAGGCTCCATTTGTGCCTGTTTGTCCTTGTCCTGAATGACTGTCAGCCTTAAATATTGATACAAACCACTTATTGATGGATTGATGTATGCACCGTCTATTCGTTGAATATAGCCAACCGTACTTCCGATTGTGCCCATTTCTTCATGTCTTTCAAATAGACAGGTCTGTGGATCTTTTAAATAATCGGTCAAAACAGTCCATGACGAACCACGATCTACAGATCCTTCAATTTTATAACCTACAACTTTGATGCCTTGGTTAAATTTAATTTTTAACCTTGACAATAGGCGAGGTTTTCCCAAATCGATCAAGATGGGACTATGGTTTCTGTCCAGATTGTAACTAGTCTCATTCTTGCCATCAAACAGTTTTGTATATTCTTCTGCTTTATTAAACGCGATCAGTTCAGGTGTAATATTGTTTATTTTAGGCTCCACTTTGGCGAACTTCCAAGGAGTTTTTCCCAAATTCACAACTTGCTGAGCCTGCATCAAGCCAGTACATGCTACAAGAAGCAAAAGGCACTTAAAACCGTTTTTCATGATTAGTTAATTTTATAGGGAAATAGCAAACGTATTGAACGATCTCGCTTTCAAGTTTACATGAAACATGTTTCCTTGAACATCAACGAGCATTCTCTTATCTGAGCCTTCACGATTGACAATAACCAAAATAATCTTTCCATCAGGGTTTAAAAACGCCAAATGATTGTCGTCCGAATTGGTTTGTAAACAATAGGCACCAGGTACCAAATAATGGGATACATGTTTCATGATAAAAAATTCAGGGTTGAATACAACCTCTTTTGTATTCTTATTGATTGAAACAAGAGAATTTTGTTTCCACCCCCAAGTACTTTCTCCAGTATGATCGAGTACCATATTCCAATAGGTATAAGCATTTGCTCCGTTTTTTAAATAATGTCTAATCAGTCCCCAGGTATACTCGGCCGATTCCCAGTTATTTTCACCATTACCGCATTCGGATTCGGTTTGCATAAGTTCTAATTGCGGGTATTCTTTATGAATGGTAGCTATTGCCCATTTCCCGTCCCATTGGAACCCGACACCTTTAATATATTTTATGGCCTTTTTATCTTCCAATGCCGTGCGAGTATAATTGGGATTATCGCGATTAATTGTGCCAAAATAAATAGCTGTTTTTATTTTTTCAGCTTCAAATTTAGGTCCTAAAAACTCACCTATAAAATAAGCAAGGTCTTCAGAACGCCAGTTGCAACTGGGGAATTTATGATTTGAACAAGGTTCATTCTGAACATTCACAGCATCAATCGATATTCCTTCATTAGCGTAGGATTGAATAAACTTGGTAAAATAGAGTGCATAGGCTTCCAAATAACCTCGTTGCATCTTAAAACCTGTTGAAGGTAGTTCCAGAATTTTCTCGCGAGCCAATCCATTATAATCGTGGCCAGTTTCATCCATATTACTGGCATAGTGATTGTTGGTTTTCATCCAAGCTGGTGGCGACCATGGAGATGCCCAAATTTTGAAATTCTTATTGGCTTTTTGTGCTTCTTTAATATAAGGAATTAGGATGTATCGATCACGCTGAATATTAAAATTCACCATTTTAAAATCGTCTGCAACATCATTGAAGGAATAAAAGCTCAATCCATAGTCACTTGATCCCATTGGCATACGATTATAGTATAAGTTTGCACCCTGAGGACTAAACAACGCCTGAATGATTTTATGACGTTCTGATTCCGTGAGTGCTTTTAAGGCATCCCAACCTAGTTCGTTAAATGTACCTCCAAATCCGTCAAAGCGTTGTGCTTTGTTATTTGTAATGACAATAGCTGCCTTTTCTGAAGATCGGTTTTTATCAAATTTGATAGCTTTCTCTGCTTTCCAACGACAGTCATTAGTGCTGGAAAACCACTCAACATGCTGAGCATTTATGGAAAAAGCAACAAAAAACAATGCATAAACCGCTATAATCCTCTGTTTCATTTTACAAAACGACTTGATAACTTGATCTTTTCATTTTTATCACTCAAAACTGCCAAATAAGCACCATGTCCAAGACTGGCAAGATTTGTTTTTTCTCTACCTGCACCTGTATATACCGATTTACCGGATATATCAAATATATGCAAAATCCCATCGTTATAAATAGCATTTGACGAAATCGTTAATATCTGATCCATCGGACTATAAAAAATCAAACCTGACTTATCCACATTGGCAGCCGGAATTGCCGTTGGAGCTGAATAGGTCTGTAAACCGGCATCGATATACTGCACACCTCCTTTTTCTATGCATTTGATAGCGATAATGTTCACGCCATTTTGAACAATTGATTTCTTCACTGACTCCTTCAACTCTTTGTTAAGATATATCGATGAATGTCCTTCGATGGTCATTGCATTTATACCATTGATGTAGATCGTAGCATCATCATCGTAGCAAATATTTAAAAAGAGATTATCCAACTCATAGTCTGTTAAGGTTCCAACATTGAACTTCTTCCTTAAGTAGATTTCTGAACTTGTCCAAGGTGTATGAATAACGCCTTGACCTACGTCTCCACTGCCAAAGCCACCAAGTCCGCTTTGCCATTTTGAATCATTAAAACTAGCATTATACCAACCAGGATAGGGCATTTCCGTAGTATATTTCCATTCTTGAGGTTCAATTGTAGCTGGCGGGAGTATATTGAGCCGTTCTTTGTTGAAATAGTTCAACAAAACATTCAATTCTGCTTTTGAGATAATTTCAACACTGCCATGTTTTACCTGCATGGGGTTTTTTACCAAGGAATCAGGAACCATATACCATTTTTGGCTATCCGGATTTGTATTGCTTGCATAGCTAAGGCCCTGGTCACCATTGAATTTATCCCAATATAGGAACCATTTATTTTGTCCAATCGCTTTAAATACTGAGGGACCTTCAACTTCAACTGTATAACCACCTGTCAACACCTCATTAGTACCTTTAAGTTGTTGAATACCAGGATCAAGACTTTTTGAAGTCGCTAATCGGATTTTCTTTTGCCCACCTCTTTCGTCTTTATAAAATCCATAATAAGTTCCGTTATATGGCAAGATCGTTAAATCGATCGCTGTAAAACCCGGATCGAAAAAAGGAGCTGATGGTGTAAATGTCAGCCAATCTTTCGTTGTACAATAGTAATGCTTTTGATAACCACCCGAAATATTAGACGACCAGTATATATAAAATGTTTCGGTGGTTGGATCGTATGTAAATTCTGGAGCCCAAGCATTTGGAGCAATTGCATTGGAATTCTTTCCATCCATGACATAAATTTTTCCATCCTCGTTTGTAACCCCTCCATTTGCTGCATGCCAATGGATTAAATCGGTCGACTCCCAATGAAAAATTGCCGGATTGTCCCAACCCCATGTATGGACCAAATGAAATTTCGTTTTTCCTTGCTGAGTTACTCTTTTCATGCATGGATCTCTTAACCAAATATTCTCATCAAACGCATCAAAGACAGGTCCACCATAATTGATATCTTTCCAAGAAAGACCGTCTGTACTGTAAGCATAAAACAAGTGTTGCGAACTACCTTTAAAATAGGACATTAAATAGACGCTATCTTCCTCTGTCTTCAGGGGTTCTTCCGGCTTTGCAAGAGCAGGTTCTGATTTCAGTTCAGCCGTTTTTTTTACTGTCGTCAATCCGACATCAATACATTGACCGCCCCAGGATTGTGTGCATTTTACAGCTATGAGGTTCTCTCCGACCAGATGTAATGCCTTCTGTGCAGCATCAGATATATCAAGTAATCTGAAGTTTGAAACATAGCCTGAGGTTTGTGCTGCCAAGACACCATTGATGTATATTTCACAGCCTTCGTCATAATAGACCCACAATTTTATGTTAGGAATATCCTCCAGGGATACATTGTCAAGATTAAACGTTCGTCGCAAATAAATTTCATTATTGTTCCAATTTGTTCTGATAAATGAATTAGGTGGGCCACCTGCACCGAATCCAGCAACACCTTCATCCCATGCGCCATCGTTGAAGTCAACCCTATTCCAATCACTTCCAGGATTGGCTGTCACGTATTTCCATCGGGCTTTATCTGATACGTCACCTGCTTCGAGCAATGGCACCGAACGTTTTTCAATCGTTTCTTTAACCTTCTCACGTATTTCTGCCATTTGTGTCGAATCAATCTTAACAACTTTACGGTCATAGGTAATCAAGCCATTCACTTCTTCCTCTACATCTGTGAGCTGAGTATATACAGCTCCCCAAATGCCAGCTTGCTGTAATCCCTGTACCTCTTTAACATAATTGATAAACAAATCTTTAAGACCTTTACTGTCGTTTACCGAAACATATTGCTGACCATTACCTTTCCACATATGATCAAGGACCTGCAAAGTAATGCCTCCAAATTCGCCACAAACAGCCGTACGTTCTTTCAAAGGATTGGTATGCAAACCAGGATCAGGATAACTGTGACGGTCAATCAAATCTCCAAATTCAAAATCGACCCAACCGCTTGCCGGATCAATCAAACGGGTGGTATCTATACTTTTTGCAACACTAAAGGCTTTTCGAGTATGCGTATCTACAGCAGCTGCATCTTGTCCCCAGCCCTCGTTAAAAAGCACCCAGGTAACGATGGATGGGCTGTTTTTCAACGAATTCATAATATTCTTCATCTCACGATAAAAATTATCCTGAACGAATGATTTTGCCCCAATAGTACCTCCATCAAGCGCGCTTGGTATGTCTTGCCAAACCATCAGCCCCATCGTGTCACAATGATAATACCAACGGGCCGGTTCCACTTTAATGTGTTTGCGGGTCATGTTCATCCCCAATTCCTTCGTTTTCAAGAGATCAAATTTCATAGCCTCGTCACTGGGAGCAGTGTAGAGTCCATCTGGCCAATAGCCTTGATCCAGTGGCCCGAAATGAAATATCGGTTTATTATTCAAGAGAAGACAAGGTATGCCATTAATGGATCCTCTACTCACTTTTCTCATTCCAAAATAGCTTTTAATATGATCGAGTGTCCGACCTTCATCATTCAGTTCGAATACTACGTCATATAAGAAAGGGGAATCGGGGCTCCATAGTTTTTGATTTAATATCTTTACTTCAACATCTTTCCCAATTTCCACGCTATCTGTTACAGAAATCAACTTTTCTTTATCGTAGAGCTTTATAGTAGCTTTTGTAGCCAAAGAAGCGTTTTTTGCTTCAATATTTACAATAACCGAGCTAGCATCGATATCAGGAGTTAATGTAAAATCACTGATGTACGTTTTTTCAACAGGTTCAATCCAAACCGTCTGCCAAATACCTGACACTGGTGTATAATAAATACCACCGGGATAAGCCACTTGTTTTCCTTTAGGCTGTGCTCCGGTATCTGAAGGATCGGTTACATGAACCTGCAATTCTTGTTTTCCACCTTGAGTCAATGCGGAGGATATATCGAATGTAAACGGATCATAGCCTCCTCTGTGCGAGCCAACTTTTATCCCATTTACAAAAACGGCACAATCCCAATCGACTGCTCCAAAATGCAGCAAGACCTCTTTATTTTCATAACTGCTGGGTAACAAGAAAAAAGTGCGGTAAAAAAAAGTTTTTGTCATGTTTGCCGGAAATTCTGTATCCATAATACCTGACAACGCTGATTCTATTGGAAATGGAACCAGAATTCTTTTTGAAAAAGTTTGATTGGGGTTGTATGTGCCAAATCCATCTCCCTTTTCAAAATCCCATACGCCATTTAAATTCTTCCATTCACTCCTTACCATCTGTGGGCGTGGATATTCAGGCCAAACATTCAACGTATCTATATTTTGCGACCACGAAGTCATCAATGGAGCTTGCAGTCGCTTCCACGAGTTGGCATAAACATTATGACTAAACAAGATACTGCAAATACAAGCAACTAGAAATGAAACTTTTTTATTCATGGTAGGTCAAAATATTACACAACCTTTGGAAAAGGAAGGCATGATTTTATAAATTAGTTAGCTATCACAGGCACTTTTGCTTGCAACTAGTGACGATTGTTTTATAATGGATTTGGGTAAAAACGCAACAAAACAATTAAGCTCACAAATATAAAGACTCGCGACTTTTTAATTGGGAACAGATGTGTCAATAGATAGAAGATATGTTTTAATATGGTCCTTAATAAACAGAGGTTAAACAGTTGTCATACCATACAACGGACTCTATCCTATTCAAACAGTCTCATCATGCGAATAATTGCGCTGCAACTGTTTCCTGATAATATTACGGGCGATGCAAGTATGGATGGTCTATTCAACTAAATCAATTTTGAAACGCAAAACCCTTGTTTTTTCAACTAAAGAGTAGGGCCATTCACGATCAATGTATCCAAATCGAAAGAATGTATTGCTAAATTGAGACGTCAAACTCACAGATTTAGTTATCATTGTACTGTTTTTTCAAACTAATATGTTCGATCCGTACAACAATCATACTTGCAGAAGTATCGTCACACTCGTGCTGGCAATCCTTTTTAATTCGTGGTCCGTACAGGCTACCGACGGACATGATCTTTGGTTGACTCAACAATCTTCGACAGCCATCAACGTGGTTTGTCAGGCAAGGATTTCCCCAACTTTGGCTATTGCCGTAAAGGAACTGACTAATGGTTGGCAGGGCCCAAAGGGTGCGACGATGACGTTGAAAATTAGTAATGACAACTCGCTGAAAAAGGATGGCTTCAGATTGAACCCCACCGAAGTTCATGCCAATACGGAACTGGGCATTTTATATGGTGTCTATGAGCTGCTGCGCCGTCAGCAAACAAAACAGCCTGTCCATGACATCGTCTCGAATCCTTCCTATATGTACAGGATCCTGAACCATTGGGACAATCCGGACGGAACGGTAGAACGAGGGTATGCCGGACATTCCATCTTCTGGAAAGGGAAAGACCACCTGGAAGTTACGGCAGACGACAAGCGCCTGTGGCGAGACTATGCAAGAGCCAATGCCTCCATCGGTATAAACGGAGCTGTTCTCAATAATGTAAACGCTTCGCCGGACATCCTGAGTGCCTCCATGCTGAACAGAGCGGCAGCCATAGCCAAGGAACTACGTCCGTATGGCATACAGGTCTACTTAAGCATCAATTTTTCCTCACCTGTCTTATTAGGCCATTTAAGTACGTCCGATCCGCTGGACAAAAACGTGATGGCCTGGTGGGACACGAAAGTCAGGGAAATCTATCGGTTGATCCCTGATTTTGGCGGATTTCTCGTTAAAGCCAACAGCGAAGGGTCGCCCGGGCCTCAGGATTACGGCAGAACTCATGCCGATGGAGCCAATATGCTAGCCGACATCCTTAAACCGTATGGTGGCCTCGTTATGTGGCGGGCCTTCGTCTATCGTGCGAACGATAATGATCGTGCCAAACAGGCCTATACTGAATTTATACCGCTTGATGGTCAGTTTCATGACAATGTGATTATCCAGGTAAAAAACGGGCCAATCGATTTTCAGCCCCGTGAGCCTTTCAGCCCACTTTTCGGAGCCATGAAAAGGACACCTGTCATGCCAGAGTTGCAAATTACGCAGGAATATCTTGGCCAAAGGCACCAGCTCGTATTCCTGGCCCCTTTGTGGAAAGAATGTTTGCAAAGTGATACCTATCAGCAAGGTCCCGGAAGCACAGTGGCACGGTGCACAGATGGTAGTCTGTACCGGCACCGGTATTCAGCCATAGCCGGCGTTGCCAACATCGGGCTTGATCAAAACTGGTGTGGCAACACCTTTGCCCAGGCAAACTGGTATGCTTTCGGAAGATTGGCCTGGAATGACAGTCTGAGCAGCCGTCAAATTGCCGATGAATGGCTTAGACTCACCTTCAGGTCAGCTACCGCTGGCTTTTCTGAGGAAGGCTGGACCAAGAACTTTTTATCGCCTGTTCGTCACATCCTGCTTCAAAGCCGAGAGTCAGCCGTCAGCTATATGATGCCGTTGGGGCTTCATCATTTGTTTGCAGGCAATCATCATTATGGCCCGGGGCCTTGGTATGCGCCCAAAGGCGTCAGACCGGACTGGACACCTCCATACTATCACCAAGCCGACTCGGCCGGCATTGGCTTTGACCGGTCCAGTAAAGGCAGTCTTGCCGTTGCCCAATACCACGAGCCTCTTCAATCTCAGTTCGACAACCCGGATGTATGCCCTGAAACGCTGCTTTT
Organism: Bacteroidota bacterium; assembly: GCA_030706285.1. Classification (GTDB taxonomy): domain Bacteria; phylum Bacteroidota; class Bacteroidia; order Bacteroidales; family UBA1402; genus UBA8389. The sequence goes on along the minus strand of JAUZOU010000041.1, from coordinate 2,871 downwards.
GTGGTTTCATCACCTTCCCTGGACCTATCGAATGAAAAACGGACAGACACTCTGGGATGAACTCTGTCGTCTATACGACAGGGGTGTCAAGGAAATTCGTGACGACCAAAAGAGTTGGGACCAAGTCCAATCATATATCGATGCAGCCAGGTTTACCGAAGTCAAGAACGAACTATGGCGTCAGGAAAAAGACGCCCAAGTCTGGAAAGATGGTTGTATCCTGTATTTTCAGTCGTTCAGCCGGCTAAGTTTGCCGCCGGACGTTGAGCCTCCCGTCTACAAGCTGGAAAATTTAATGAAGGCAGATATGCTGCAGATCAATAACGTTCTTCCGTTTTCTGCTGAAGAGACACTTCGAAAGGACACGAACGAGAATGCTCAAACGGGCGTTCCCATAAACACGTATCAGAAATAGCAAAAGGCATGAAGCAACCAGCCAATCAATAAGCATCATTGGCTGCCGGAACTGACAGTCAAACAATTGAAACAACCATGAAAAACAACTTGACAACCTACTGGGGCCTGTTCTTACTGTTCCTTCCTTTCGTATCACAGGCTAGCGTTCAGTTGCCCGGATTTTTCAATGACCATATGGTTTTCCAACGAAACCAGCCGATTCCTGTCTGGGGCTGGGCCAATGCCGGCGAAACAGTGTCTGTAACCCTACTCGGCAAAACCGTCCAAACCATCGCCGATTCCAGCGGGAAATGGACAGTTACCCTTCCAAAAGCCAAAGCAGGAGGTCCATATGAACTGAAAATCAATGACAGGCAGATAAAAGATGTGCAAATCGGCGATGTCTACCTTTGTTCAGGTCAGTCAAACATGGAATTGCCGGTACACCGATGCCTCGATCTATATAAAGAAGAGGTTGAGCAGTATACCAATCTGAAGATCAGCTATGTTCAGATTGATAAAGTCTCACGCCTGCAAGGGCCTGGTGATGATATTGGAGGGAAATGGCAGCCTGTTACACCAGCCACTGCTCCCGGTATGTCAGCCCTATGCTATTTTATGGCAAAGGAAGTGCAGGAACGGCATCATGTTCCGGTTGGTATCATTAATGCCAGTTTCGGTGGTTCGCCCATTGAAGCCTGGATGAGTCAACCGGCATTGAAAAAATTCACTGCAGAAAGAATCGATTTCTCTGCTCCATTATATACACAAACAGACTATATCGATTCAGTGCAGCGGACGGAGCGTCAACGAACTTATAGATGGTACAAGCAACTTTGTGAACGAGACTCAGGCCTCGGCCGCTGGAATCAAACTGATTACAATGACTCCCAATGGACGAAAGTGGACATGTTCTCGGAATGGAGCTTTGACGAAGATGTTCCGGTAGCCGGGTCTCACTGGCTCAGACAGACCATCATCGTGCCGGCAGACATGTCTGGTCTGGAAGCCGTCCTTCGTCTGGGAACGATGGTTGATGCCGATTCTGCTTTTCTTAACGGACAATTCATTGGCTGTACGCCTTATCAATATCCTCCGCGTAAATACAACATTCCGGCAGGACTGCTTCGCGCCGGTGCCAACCAATTGACGGTCAGAATCGTCAATTCAGCCGGTCCGGCGTCGTTTGTCAAAGATATGCCGTATCAGCTGATTTGCAATGGACAGGCCATAGAGCTATCCACAACTTGGAAATATCACCTAGGCGTCAGGATGCCTTTGCTGAAAGGCAATACCAATTTTGCCTATACACCGACGGGCCTTTACAACGGTATGATTGCTCCATTACGGAATTACCCGGTTTGTGGTGCGGTCTGGTACCAGGGCGAATCCAACACCGGCAAACCACAAGTCTACGCATCTTACATGGCGGTGCTGGTCGATTCGTGGAGAAAACAATGGGGCTGTCAGTTTCCCTTTGTGATCGTTCAACTGGCCAATTTCATGAATCACCACGATCAACCGTATGAAAGCAATTGGGCCGCTCTGAGAGAAGCTCAGCGTCTTGCCGCCAATTCAATTCCTGAAGCCGGGTTGGCTACAGCTATAGACATCGGTCTGTGGAATGACATTCACCCATTGAATAAGAAGGAACTGGGGCATAGAGTTGCTTTGCAGATGGATCGGTTGGTCTACAGAGAAAAATGCCTCGTTGCTGAAGGACCGGCTGTTGAAAAAGCCGTCCTGCGTAAGAACGGAATAGTCGAGGTCTCCTTCAGAAAAAGGACATTACCGCTTCACGTCATAGGCGAAATAACCAGCATTTCACTGGCAGGAAGCGATGGCAGGTATTACTGGGCAGAAACAATCGTCCAAGACGACAAGTTATTGGTTTCCTGTGATCAGGTCAAGGTGCCGGTCAGCATCCGGTATGCCTGGGATGATAATCCCAACCTCTGTATTTTCAATCGTCAGGGGTTGCCGGCCCCACCTTTTTGCCTGGCAATCTCATCCGAAAATAAGTAGCTGGCATTAAGTCACCGAATTCAGTCATACATCATTAATCAACATAACCATGAAAAAAGCAGTTGTTTTTATCTTTACGTTACTACTTGCGGCCATTACATGCGCTCAGTCCTATCCGTACCAGAATCCGAAGCTGACTTCGGGAGAAAGAGCCAGGGATTTGATCGGACGGCTGTCTCTGGAAGAAAAAGCCACCTTGCTATGTGATGAGTCAAAAGCCATTCCACGATGGGGTATTAAAAAATTCAACTGGTGGAGCGAGGCCTTGCACGGCATTGCCTATAACGACCATGTGACGGTGTTCCCCGAGCCCATCGGTATGGCGGCCTCGTTCGACGATTCATTGGTGTTCCGTGTTTTCAATGCTGTTTCGGACGAAACGCGCGCCAAATACCATGAAGCCTGCCGGCAGGGAAAGGAAAACAAACGGTATCTCAGTCTGTCTGTTTG
>JAUZOU010000409.1 GCA_030706285.1 Bacteroidota bacterium | reverse complement strand
TGATGGCTGCGACAATGCCGTATGATCCGGCAGCCCATTGAGTAGCCAATAAAACCAAAGGAGCGATAGCAATTAACAGCATCGCCGTCATCCGGGCTTTATAGGTTTGCCATCCTTTATTAATGAAGGACATGGGAATGGATCCACCGTAAACAGAACCGATAATAGCGACACCAAACACAATGAAGTTGGAAATCATAACATATTCCGCCGTCTTATCGGCGTCCATGCCATTGCAGAACTGTTGTTTGACATAGGTAGGTAACCAGAACAACAGAAACCACCAGATCCCGTCAGTTAAAAATTTGCCAACCGTAAAGGACCAGGTTTGGCGGTAGGTCAACATTTTAAGCCAGGGTACTTTCTCCGCTTTTCCGGTCTCTTCGTCAACACCATTACCGTTGGTCGTTTCTATATCGCTGTTGATATATTCGTATTCGGCTTGTTTCAGAATGCCTTTTTCAAGCGCCCTCTTTGGCGTCATGTAGTGGATGCCCCAGAAAATCAACCAGATAAATCCGATAATGCCAGTTACAATGAACGCCATTTGCCAGCCTTCAAAAACGCCGAAAAATTTCGTATCGGTTGTCCAGGTTAATAAGCACCAGGGAACGAATATGGCACATATCATAGCACCGATGTTGGAACCTGAATTGAAGATCCCGACAGCCAATGCGCGTTCTTTCTTTGGAAACCATTCTGCTATTGTTTTGTTGGAAGCAGGGAAGTTTCCGGCTTCACCCATTCCGAACAAACTTCTTGCAGCAACATGTGCTCCAAGTCCTTTACCCATAAAGGCACTCAGAATACCGGCTATGGACCAGACGATCAATGAAGCGGCCAGACCTAGTTTGGTACCTATCTTATCGATAACCCAGCCGGCCACCAAGGTAAAACCGGCATAGAAAAGGGTAAAGGCAGAGGTAAGATAGGAAAACATTTGAGGTGTCCATCCAAAACCGTCGGCAGAACAAAAATAGTCTTTCAGGAATCCGATAACATTTCGGTCCATGTAATTGACGGTCGTAGAAAAGAGAAGCAAGGACACGACGGTCCACCTGTATTTCCCAACCTTCTCGGTTACGTTAGTCATAATTATTAGGTTTTAAGATTAATTATAAGCAATAACCGTCCTGCAAGTCTGACTGACAGCAGGGCGGTTTTCAATGTGACAACATCAAAACAACTATTTCCGTGCCTGTTCAATATAGGAAAATGCGTCCTTGCACAATTCGGTGATCTTGCTCCACTCTTTGGCTGCAATGACTTCTTTCGGGAAAAGTTTTGATCCCATGCCAACGCAGGTAACTCCGGCTTTTATCCAAGCTGTCAGATTCTCTGCTGAAGGTTCGACGCCCCCTGTAACCATAATCATACTCCAAGGCATCGGACTCATCATATTTTTCACGAAAGAAGGACCTCCGACGTTTCCAGCCGGAAACACTTTGCAAAGATCACAACCGGCTTCCTGAGCAAATCCTATTTCTGAAACAGAACCACATCCGGGTGTGTACGGAATCAAGCGACGGTTACAGACTTTAGCAATTTCAGGATTGAAAAGCGGGCCGACGACGAAGTTGGCACCTAGTTGAATATATAATGCCGCAGTAGCCGGATCAACGATTGATCCTACACCGACAATCATTTCCGGACACTCCCTGGCTGCAAATTTGACCAGTTCGCCAAATACTTCATGAGCGAAATCTCCGCGATTGGTAAACTCAAATGCCCGTACACCGCCTTCATAGCAAGCTTTCAAGACATTTTTTGCTACTTCCGGATCCTTGTGGTAAAACACAGGAACCATGCCAGTATTTGACATGGCTTTCAAAACTTGAATTTTATTAAATTTTGCCATTTATCAGATAATTAACGGGATACACGACCGGATGCGTCGCCGCCCATGAGCTTTTCTACTTCGTCTACCGTTACCATGTTGAAGTCACCATAAATCGTGTGCTTCAGACAGGATGCCGCTACAGCAAATTCCAAGGCTTTCTGATCGTCGTTGGTATAGGTGAGCAAACCATAAATGAGACCACCCATGAAAGAATCGCCACCACCGACACGGTCTACGATATGGGTAATGTCATAACGTTTGGATTGATACAGGTTTCCGCCGGCATACAAAACCCCACCCCAGGTATTGTGGTTAGCATTAATGGAGCCGCGGAGTGTAATGATCACTTTTTTAGCCCGTGGAAAACGTTTCATCAACTGAGTGCAAACCGATTTGAATGTTGCCGGATTGACTTCCCCGCCTGTGTTTTCTACTTCGAAGCCTTCGGGTTTGATACCAAATACTTTATCAGCATCTTCTTCGTTGCCCAGTATGATGTCACATCCTTCAACAAGGGCTGGCATGATTTCAGCAGCGGTTTTTCCGTATTTCCATAAGTTTTTGCGGTAATTGAGGTCAGTTGAAACGGTGATGCCTAGTTCGTTGCAGGTTTTGATGGCTTCAAGACAAGCATCAGCCGCTCCTTGTGAGAGGGCAGGGGTAATACCTGTCCAGTGGAACCAGTCTGCACCTTTAAGCACTTCTTTCCAGTTGATCATACCAGGTTGTATGTCTGCAATCGAAGAATGAGCACGGTCATAAACGACCTTACTGGCACGGGCAACAGCTCCTGTTTCAAGAAAATAGATGCCGAGACGTTCGCCACCGAATAGTACATTTTTAGTGGAAACGCCGTATTTATGAAGATTCATCAGACAAGACTGCGCCACGTCATTTTTTGGCATTCTGGTAACAAATTCTGCGTTCATACCATAATTGGCCAATGATACGGCGACATTTGCTTCGCCTCCTCCGAAAGTGGCATTTAATTGGGTGGCCTGTGAAAACCGTTCATATCCTGGCGTTGCCAGGCGGAGCATGATTTCTCCAAATGTTACAATCTTTTTGCTCATAAAGAGTATAAATTTTTTAAATTTTAGTGATGCAAATAAACATAATTTTTTGCAAGGGGACAACGTTCACTGGTTCAATTGAGGTGTAAATACTGACAAATAATGTCAATTATTTGTCTAACAATGCATCCTCATCAATTTTGCTTTTGCCAGAGGACTG
>JAUZOU010000408.1 GCA_030706285.1 Bacteroidota bacterium | reverse complement strand
GTCGGGTATGTGGATAAAACCTGGAAAAGCATCAGTCTGCCTTACGCTTTTAATGAAAAGGAAGCCTTTTCCGTACCGATCAGTCAGCATACAGGACGGGTTGTATGGTACAGAAAGACTTTTGTTTTGCCAGCCAATCTGAAAAATAAGAAAGTATTCATCGAATTTGAAGGAGCCCGTCAGGCTGCTGAAGTATGGGTGAACGGCAAATGGGTGGGCCTGCACGAAGATGGGGTCATGGCGTTTGGCTATGATCTGACAAACTTTGTGACTTTTGGTAGCAAACGGCCGAATGTCATTGCCGTACGAGTCGATAATACCTGGACCTATAAAGAACGCGCTACCGGTACGGAATTTCAGTGGAATAATTCCAGCTTCAATGCCAATTATGGCGGGTTAACCAAGAATGTGTACCTGCATGTGACCGATAAATTATATCAGACATTACCGCTGTACAACAACTTGAAAACGGCCGGCGTCTATATTTACGCAAAGGACTTCAGTATTAAGGATAAAAAAGCGGTATTGGAAGTCGAGTCTGAAGTCAGGAATGAGTATTCGAAGCCGAAGCAGGTAAAACTGAATGTCTTGGTCAGGGACGCCGATAAATTATTTATCCGGGAATTTTCCTCAGAGGAAGTCACGTTGAAACCGGGAGAGATCCAAGTGCTGAAAGCTTCGGCAACCATGAAAAACCTGAATTTCTGGAGCTGGGGCTATGGCTATCTGTATGAAGTAACGACCAGTCTGTCTACCGGAAAAAAGATTGATGATATTGTCAAAACGAAGGTCGGTTTTAGGAAGACCGAATTTAAGAACGGGCTGTTCAAGCTCAATGACAGAGTCCTTCAGGTAAAAGGTTATGCCCAGAGGTCGACCAATGAGTGGCCTGGCGTAGGATCGTCCGTCCCGGCCTGGCTGAGCGATTACAGCAATAACCTGATGGTACAGAGCAATGCCAACTTGGTTCGTTGGATGCATGTCACTCCTTGGAAACAGGATGTTGAATCCTGTGACCGGATCGGATTGTTGGAAGCCATGCCTGCCGGCGATGCCGAAAAAGATTCCAAAGGCCGGCAGTGGGAGCAACGCAAGGATTTAATGCGGGATGCCATTATTTATAACCGGAACAATCCAAGCATTATCTTTTACGAATGCGGCAATGAAAGCATCAGCGAAGAACACATGGCAGAAATGCTGGAGATCCGCAACCAGTATGATGCCAACGGCGGTAGGGCGATGGGTGCCCGTGAAATGCTGGATAGCCGGATTGCCGAATATGGTGGTGAAATGTTATACATCAACAAGAGTGCGACCAAACCGGTCTGGGCGATGGAATATTGCAGGGATGAAGCCTTGCGCCAGTATTGGGACGAACAGTCCTATCCGTATCATAAACAGGGTGATGGACCGCTTTATCGTAATGCCGATGCCTCTGCCTACAATCAAAACCAGGATATGTTTGCGTTTGAATCGGTGGTGCGCTGGTATGATTACTGGCGTGAACGTCCCGGAACCGGCAAACGGGTTAGCTCAGGCGGTGTCAGCATTATCTTTTCAGATTCTAACACACATTGCCGTGGCGCGGAAAATTACCGTCGAAGTGGAAAGGTCGATGCCATGCGGATACCGAAGGATGCTTATTTTGCTCATCAGGTCATGTGGGACGGTTGGGTCGACGTGGAGAATTTCAGGACTCACATTGTCGGCCACTGGAACTATGACAAGGACGTCGTAAAAAATGTCTATGTTGTTTCTACAGGTGATAAAGTCGAATTGTTCCTGAATGGTAAGAGCCTTGGTTTCGGCGAACAGACAAACCGGTTCTGGTATACGTTCAAAGATGTCAAATTTGTGCCTGGTACCATCCGGGCGGTGAGCTACGACAGCTCAGACCGTAAGTTGAGTGAGGATGTTATCCGGACGACGAATGCATCGTCAGCCCTGAAATTAACCAGGATCGAAGACTCAAATCCGTTTATGGCTGATGGTGCCGATATGGTATTGGCACAGGTTGAAGTGATTGACAACAGAGGAGACCGTTGCCCGCTGGCCAACGATCCGGTTACTTACCATCTGCAGGGCCCGGCTGAATTTATCGGTGGTATAGGCAAAGGAGAACACAACTGTATCGGAGATACGATTTTACCTGTTGAAGCGGGTATCAATCGGGTTCTGATCCGTTCAACCAGAAAAAGCGGTTCTATCAGATTGATCGTAACTTCCGGATCACTGACGCCGGATACGTTGGATGTGACAGCGCTGCCGGTGGAGGACAAAGATGGACTGTCAACCTACCTGCCTGCTACAGAACGTCCGGCCCATTTGGACAGAGGCCCGACGCCAAGGTATGCCTCTTTCCTGAGAATGTCCAGAATCCCGGTCACGATTCTTGGCGCAACGGCTGGGGCCAATGAAAAGGATGCCAGCTTAAGTTATGATGATAACGAGCTGACAGAATGGCGTAACAATGGTACTCGTTCTTCCGGTTGGATTAAATACGACCTGTCCAGAGTAACGGAAGTATCTGAAGTTTGTATGAAACTGACCGGTTGGAGGAACCGTTCGTACAACATCCGGATCCTGGCTCAGGATGGGACTGTCCTTTGGGAAGGTCTGACACCGAAGAGCCTTGGATACATCACCCTGCCATTGAAGAAAGGGGTGGAAACCAGATCGATACGAATAGAGTTGGCTGGATCATCCACCTCTAAGGATGCCTACTCCAATATCGTCGAAGTAGATAAGAACAAGAACCTGGATTTGTTTGACAGCAAAAGCCCTGATTCAAACGATCCGAAAGAAGAACTGCGCATCGTGGAAATCGAATTTTACGAATCAGCGGAATAAGCCAGGTTAGTAGTCATTCTAAACGAGCAAGCGCGGATTTGAAGACAATCAAATCCGCGCTTGTTTTATTTACAAAAAAATTCAACAATTACACGATTATGTATAAAAAAGTGTATATTTGAAGCGTGCTCATGATTGAAAACAGTATGGCTGTTCACGATAAACAGAAGAAGTACATTCATAAAGCCCTGGACGTATTCCGGTATGAAGGGCTACGGCTTTCACTTGATGAAGT
>JAUZOU010000407.1 GCA_030706285.1 Bacteroidota bacterium | reverse complement strand
CGTGGTTATCTTCGACCGTGTCCGTGAAAACCTGCATTATTATCCGAAGCGGAACAGAAAGCGGTTGCTGAATGAAGCATTGAACCAGACATTGGTTCGTACGTTCAGTACGTCCTTGACCGTATTCCTGACATTGGTTATCTTGTTCTTCTTTGGTGGCGAAACCATCCGCGGATTCTCGTTTGCCATGATTGCCGGTACAATCACTGGTGTCTATTCGACGTTGTACATTGCTGTACCTATTGCCTATGAGATTGATAAGAAGAAGTTTCATATTGTAGACGAAGACAAAGAAGAAGAATAAGTGATGCTGTCTGCTTGTCAATAGCCGTTGCTTTTGTAACGTATAAAAAAAAGAAAGGAGCCTGTTTTTATGACAGGCTCCTTTCTTTTTTACAATCATTGGTATATCAGGCAACGATCAGCCGGTAACCAAGTCGCTTCAATGACAAAATATGCACCCTTGGATCGTCCTGGAACCGTTTGCGCAGCTTGACGATCACACTGTCCAGATTACGCGACGAATAATAGGATACCTCCAGCCAGTATTTGTTCAACAATTCTTTTTTTTCGATGACGGTTCCGCTTTGTGCCGTTAATTCGTTCAGGACGGAGGATTCCAAACTGCCCAAATTCTGAACCTTGTCTTCGAACAGAAGGCATTGAGTAATTGGATTGAACCGGTATTTCCCGATTTTTCGAAAAGAAGACCCACAGGAATTCATATCTCCAACTACCCGTTTAACACGAAGCACCAGTTCTTCAGGGTTAACAGGCTTTTTGATGTAATCTTCGCATCCCAATTCGTACCCACTCCGGATATCGGTGATTCCAAGACAGACCGTTACAAAAATAATGGGCGTCATAATCTTGCTTTTGCGTAAGACGCGAGTAAAACTGAGACCATTTCCGTCTCTTAGCAAGATATCCATCAGAATCAGATCAAGAGGATTCTCATTGATGAATTTTGATGCGTCCGCAATGTTAGAAGCATGATGTATGGCATAACCGTTGGCTTGCAGTGTATCGATCATGACCCTTGCCGAATCAAATTCATCCTCTACCAATAAAATGTTTTTCATACTTGCCTGAATTAGTGTTACACTCATCTAATTGACATCATCGATCTGTTCATGAGCGGAGACTTGCTATCGAATGGAATGTGAGTTAGCTATATGTTGAAAAAAAGATGATGTTGTAATAATAGTGCAATACTATAAAAGATTTTTAATACTGGCAACTAATTAAAAAATCAGTAGCCCGGATAGGCAGTTGAATTTAAAGAATGAGTGACAACAAGTGATTCGGTAATCATAAATTAACACACTATCGTTTACTTTGTAGCGTAAAGATTAGTGTTGAAAACCCCACCCTGGCGGATAATTTGAGTGGTTTATCCTGTTAAGGGCGGGGCTTTTGACTTATTTCTACAAGTGTTTGTTTGTCTATCAACGTCCAAGTAGCTTATTTTCGGCGTCTATGATGCGTTGAAACTGAAAAGCAGCACTGATGCCTGACTTGAACTGTTTGATCTGATCATTGCAGAGATTTCCAATGCTCCCTTCATGAGTGTGTTTGATGTCTTTACAGGGCACAAATGAGCCTGCTTCGATTTCTCTTCCTACTTTCTTATAAGCATCTCTGAATGGGACGCCTTGCAACGTCAGCTTATTCACCTCTTCAACACTGAACAAATAACTGTACTTCTTATCATCAAGGATATGTTCATTGACTTCTATTTGCGACATCATCGAACGGGTCATATTCAGGCAATCGATTAATTCTCCAAAGGAAGGCACGAACAGTTCCTTGATCAGCTGGAGGTCTCTGAAATAGCCTGAAGGCAGATTGTTGATGATCGTGGTGATCTGATAGGGCAATGTTTGGATTTTATTACATTTGGCTCTGGTCAGTTCGAACACGTCGGGATTTTTCTTGTGAGGCATAATGCTTGACCCGGTCGTAAATTTGTCTGCCAATTTAATAAAACCGAAATTCTGACTGGTAAACAGGCAGGCGTCAAAGGCTAACTTGGAAATGGTTCCTGCAATCGAGGACAGAGCAAAGGCTACGGTGCGTTCCATTTTACCTCTGCCCATTTGAGCATAAACGACATTGAAATTCAGTCCGTCAAAACCCAGTAGATCTGTCGTCATCTGCCTGTTCAATGGGAATGACGTGCCGTATCCCGCAGCAGAACCAAGAGGGTTCCGGTTGCAGACCCGATAGGCAGCCAATAAAATCTGGAGGTCGTCAGCCAGAGATTCGGCATAAGCGCCAAACCACAAACCGAAGGAAGAAGGCATGGCGATTTGCAGATGGGTATATCCGGGCAGAAGTACGTTTTTGTAACGTTCACTCTGGTCGATCAGCACCTCAAACAAGGCGGAAACAGCATCATGCAGCTCACGAATGGCTGAACGGGTAAACAGCTTCATGTCGAGCAAGACCTGATCGTTGCGCGAACGGCCGCTGTGGATTTTCTTCCCGATGTCTCCCAGCTCCCTGGTCAACAACAGTTCCACCTGTGAGTGGATATCTTCTACGCCTTTTTCGATAACAAACTGCCCATTCTCAATTTGCGCATAAATTGTTTTCAATTCTTTCAGAAGGACAGAAAGCTCATCGCTTGTAAGCAAGCCAATGCTTTCCAGCATGGTAATGTGGGCCATGGAGCCCAGCACATCATACTTGGCAAGGTAAAGGTCCATTTCAGGATCTCTGCCGATTGTATAGCGTTCAATCGCTGCGTCGACAGTCGTGTCTTTTTCCCAAAGTTTATTCATCCTGGTTGAATTTACACAAAATATGTCTAGTATGGAAGTGCGGCGAGCGCTTCCGCTACCTTTTGAACCATGTTCTCAAGCGGCTTCGACACCATACCTTTCAGCATGAATGGAATATCAGCTCTGAGAGTCAGTTTTAATCTGGTATCTTCCGGTGCGGCCTGAGTCAGTTGAATCCAGCAAGTAAAGGGAACGGGCGATTTTTCAGTAACCAGTTTGACCGTTTTGGCTGGCTCCCGTTCGACGATCCGCAAGGCAATTGTGCCGATATTCGGAACATTGAAAGAACAGGTGTCACTGGTAAAGGT
>JAUZOU010000406.1 GCA_030706285.1 Bacteroidota bacterium | reverse complement strand
CTGTGCAATCAATGTGGTCAGCGTATCGATGTTCCATTCCAATTCAAGGCGTAGATTACCTTCATGATTTTCGGTTGTGGAATGGCTGTTGTTTTTATTGGTAAACGTTGAACCTTTCAACCAGCTTTCACGCTCTGACTCCGTTTCGGAAATATTGTTGGAATGGTTGTATGAACCGTCACCACCGATCTTTAGATTTTTATTGATTTCTGTGTTGTTGTTGATGCCGATATTTTGGGTTTCTGTGATCCCGCCTCTACCTCCGCCACCAGCTCCGGGCATACCGCCACGGCCTCTGCCTGAACGTTGAGTGTTGGTATTGTTGAGACCACTTACCAGCGCTGTTTGTGATTCTCCATCCATAATGTTGAGAAACGCATTCGAATCATACCGTATATCTTTGTTCAAATCTGCTCCGATACCACCTGAGGCATTGCCGAAAATACCTTGTTTACGATTTTTCTTGATGGTCAGGTTGATGATGCGTTCCGTGTTGTCATCCTCGAAACCGGTCAGTTGAGACATCTCAGACTTTTGATCGACTACCTGCACTTTATCGACGATATCGACCGGCATGTTTTTGGTTGTCATTTGGATATCACCATCGAAAAACTTTTTCCCGTCCACTCTGATTTTGGTGATCTTTTCTCCGTTCGCGGTGATATTTCCATCGGCATCGACTACGACACCAGGCAGTTTTTTCAACAAATCTTCGACCACGGCATTTTCTGCTGTTTTGAAAGCAGCAACGTTGTATTCGATGGTATCATTTTTGACGACCATTTGGGCTGCATTTCCCTTTACTTCAACTTCAGCCAGCTCTTTAGCTTTTTCCATCATATAGATGTTTTTGAGGATCAACCCTCTGCCAGACATCGTAAAGGCGGTGAATCCCGGTTCATATCCGAGAAAACGGACCTCAATCAGGTATTTGCCATCTTTTACTCGTGGAAGGGTAAAGTCTCCTTTGTCATCAGTCAGTACGCCTTGCACGAGTGTCGAGTCTGCCGGATTTAATAATCGGACGGCCGCCATTTCAATAGCACCTTCGTTGTTTTTGTCAAGCACTTTTCCCTGAACCGTGTGTTGGGCGCTAAGTGTCAGGCTAACCATGGACAAAAGAAATAGGAGTAAAATGTTTCTGTTCATATAAGTTATTAAAAGATTGAGGTCAATTGTTTGGTGTTTTGATAGACAAATCAGGGAATGGTTTAATGACTGTCGGTAAATTCTGCAAACTTCGCCGAAATAATGGCTGGCTGTCGGTGAGATTCGGATTAAGGTCTGTCTGGTGCCAGGTATTTTCGAAAATATATTTTTTCAATTGCGAACTTTTATCAACATTTCGGTTAACTTTGCAAAGGTCAGCTTTTTTTTAAAACTGATTTTTTTGGTACGGTCATTTGGTGGATTTCACCGGTGAACCGTATATATTGTTATGTACGTCAAAAAATAATGCTGTTGCTTATGAAACGAGCATGCTTAGGCAACACGAAGACCGGCATGCGGAGTTGCATATGGCCTATAATGAAAAAATTAATAACAGATGAAAACCAACTACGAAATTCGTTATGCATCCCATCCTCAGGATGCAAAAAATTATGACACAGCCCGGCTCAGAAAAGAATTCCTGATTGAAACAATTTTTGCCGACAATGAAGTCAATCTGGTTTATTCGATGATCGACCGGATGATCGTCGGAGGCGCCAAACCTGCCGGCGAAAGCCTTCCTCTCGAAGCGATCGATCCGTTGAAAGCACCCCATTTTCTGCATCGTCGTGAATTGGGTATTTACAATGTTGGTAAAGGAACCGGCTTTGTCAAAGTAGGCGGAACGTGTTATGAACTGAATTATAAAGAAGCACTGTACCTCGGTGCCGGTGACCGTGATGTCGTGTTTGAAAGCAAAGACGCCAAGAATCCTGCCAAATTTTACTTCAATTCGTTGGTTGCTCATCAGACATTCCCTGATAAAAAAATCACCAAAGAAGATGCTTTCCGTGTTGAACTGGGCTCGATGGAAGGATCCAATCACCGGAACATCAACCGGATGATCGTTAATCAGGTGCTCCCTACCTGCCAGCTGCAGATGGGCATGACCGAACTGGCTCCTGGCAGTGTTTGGAATACGATGCCGGCTCATACACACAGCCGTCGCATGGAAGCCTATTTCTATTTCGAAGTACCGGAAGAAGAAGCCGTCTGCCACTTCATGGGCGAACCAGCAGAAACAAGACACATCTGGATGAAAGGTGATCAGGCTGTTTTATCACCGGACTGGTCCATCCATTCTGCTGCTGCCACCTCCAATTATACGTTCATCTGGGGTATGGGCGGCGAAAATCTTGATTATGATGATCAGGACTTTTTCAAAAAAACTGACTTAAAATAATATTAATTAATTAACTACAAGAATCAATGGTAAATTTTTCGTTGGAAGGTAAGATTGCACTGATCACCGGTGCGTCTTATGGAATCGGGATGGCAATAGCCAAAGCTTATGCTGAAGCCGGTGCAACCATCGTTTTTAATGACATTAAGGCCGAATTGGTAGATAAAGGTTTAGCTGAATATAAGAGTTGTGGAATCGAAGCACATGGTTATGTCTGTGACGTTACCAATGAAGAAGCTGTTTATGCTTTCGTAGAAAAGGTCACCAAAGAAGTCGGTGTAATTGATATCCTGGTAAACAATGCCGGTATCATCAAACGTATTCCGGCCATCGAAATGACAGCTGCTGAATATCGTCAGGTCATCGATATCGATCTGACTGGCCCGTTTATCGTTTCCAAAGCTGTTGCTCCGGGCATGATTGCCAAGAGATCCGGTAAAATCATCAACATTTGTTCCATGATGAGTGAACTCGGCCGTGAAACTGTTTCGGCTTATGCGGCTGCTAAAGGTGGTCTGAAAATGCTGACCAAAAACCTGGCTTCCGAATGGGGGGAATACAACATTCAGGTGAATGGTATCGGCCCGGGTTACATCGAAACGCCGCAAACAGCTCCGTTGCGTGTTCCTGGTCATCCGTTCAACGAATTTATCATTTCAAAGACTCCGGCTGCCCGCTGGGGAACGACGGCCGATCTTCAGGG
>JAUZOU010000405.1 GCA_030706285.1 Bacteroidota bacterium | reverse complement strand
TGCTTGGCATTGGTTACTTTTACTCCGGCAAAGCCGTCGGAATAGGCACCTGAAGTAAAATTAAGTGTTAAAGGTGTGTATTCGGCCGAGCCGGTTATATCTCCTACCGGAAACAAGTAGGAGCCATTGCCAGAAAAGACTTTTTTCAACTGGCCCGTACCATTGGTGACGATCATATTGCCAGTTCCAGGAGTTCCGGCTACGGCCTGAGAGGCAGCATCTAATGTCAGGTCATTATTTCCAAGCGACAGCAATCCGCTAGTCAAGGTTAACGTGCCGCTGACCGTTTGATTGGCAGAAAGCGAAGCACCGTTGGTATTGTTCAATTCCAGATTATTGAAAACGGATGGCGAAGTGCCTCCGATGGTCTGGGATGAACTGCCATTCAGATAGACAGTGCCACTGTTATTGGTAAAGGTGGCATTGTTGACAAAGTTTCCGGCCAGGTTCAGTGTACCTGAAGGTGATACAAAAGTTGCACCCTCATTGATAGTCAAATTTCCGGCAACAGAAATGCCTGTGCTCGATGTTGTTGTCCCTGCAGTTATTGTCAGGTTCCCGAAGTTTGTGATTCCTTCGGGCAAAGTATTGTCCGCATTAAAAACAACAGTCCCCAAATTGGGCGTCCAAGTTACATCGTATCCTTCCACCGTTATCGGCCCATTCATGGTCAAGGTACTGCCTGTCGCCAGATTCACCTCATAGTTTGACCAGCTGGAATAAGTACCCAGTACAAGGCTTCCGGCAGTCAGACTTGATCCGTTGGTTAAGTTGATCACGCCAGCACCGCTACTACTCCATGAATCAGTTCCAAGTTGTATAGTCCCTGACACCGTTAACGAAGCATTTGAAAAAGCGAGGGTTCCATCACCAGTGTCATTTCCGATCGTAAGGGATGTACAATTTGAACCGGTCGTTACCGTAACAGTCCATCCCCTTTCGATAATCGCATCATCACCAGCTTTAGGATAATTATTCGCCTTGCCCCCACCAGATCTGGTCGACCAGGTACTCCCACTATTCCAGTTCCCCGAGTACCTGCAATAATAAGTTTTTGCATCAGCCGTATCCGTCCCAACCAATAGCAGCAAACCGGCAATGAATATCATTGTCGGTTTTAGTTTGTTTAGAATCCGGGATGCGTTATTCATCAAAAGAATCTAGCAAGTTGTTATTCTAATAGTTAACAATAAAAACGATGTCACATTGCCTGTTGCACTGTGGATGTTCAAAAATAGCACTCCCATTAGGAAGATACTCCATAAAAACAGAACAAAAAGCTACAGATAGTTGTTGTTAAAGGATACAAAAAGGAAGCAACGCCTGTTCAGAAAGAAGAAATATAGCCTACCAGGTTATCATCGTTGGTAAGATTCAGCTTTTTCCTGAGCCGGGTACGGGCAATGCGGACACTGTCGTATGTCTGGTACGTCGCACTGGCAATTTCTTTCGTCGAAAGGTTCATCCGTAAATACAGGCACAGTTTCATCTCGGAAGGTGTCAGGTTCGGATGCTTTTCGCTCAGACTCTTAAAGAACTGCTGGTCGGTATCCTTGATCCGTTTTTCGATCTGGTTCCATGAAGAAGAAGATAATTCCGTATCCAGATCACCAATGATCTTGTCAATATTGGCAACGGTATTTTCAGGTTCTGTCTTGTACAATGATTTCAGCTGTTTCAATGCTGCAATACATTTATGACGGAATTCCTCACTTTGGACATTCTGCATGGAAAGTGCGACAGACTCACGTTTCTGTGCTTCAATCATCTGATTGTAATAGTCTCGTGTAGTCAGCACCGACTTCACGCGAACCAGCAGTTCAAGATTGTCAAACGGTTTACGGATAAAGTCAATTACCCCTGCGTTAAAGGCTTTTTCCAGATAATCTTTTTCAGAATAGCAGGTAATCATGATCACTGGGATGCTAGCTGTAGCAGGATCTTCTTTAAGGATTTCTATGGCGCGAATGCCGTCAATGCCAGGCATCTGCCAATCCATCAGAATTAAATCCGGATTCTTTTCTCTTGCCTGCTTGATGGCTGTCGATCCGTCAAACGCAACAGCCAGCTCACAGTCCATTTTTCTTGAAAGTACGATTGAAACGAGAGACACGGCATGAGGATTATCATCAACAATCAAGATAAGATTCTTTGGCATAGCGATAGGACCTTTATATTAAAGAAGTAGTGAAATTAGGTAAAAAAAAATCGCACACAAAATTATCTATTATTTTTTTGTGTTTTTTGAGAATTAATACTAGCAATCCGATTGATTTATCCGGCAAATTGATATCTTTGTTTTACAAAAAACCACCATTTATGCCACTCCTGCCCAATATTTTACTTGTTGACGACAACTCGACCAACATCCTTTATCTTGAGATCATTCTCAGGAATATAAAGGCAAACTTGATCAAGGCATTGTCTGGAGCTGAAGCGCTCGAGCTGACGCGTAATATGGAACTCTCTCTTGCTATACTGGATGTCCAGATGCCGGTTATGAACGGATACGAACTGGCTGTTCACTTGAATGAGAACAGAATTGAAAATAAAGTTCCCATCATCTTTCTGACGGCCAACTTCCCTGAAAATTCCAAAATCCTGGAAGGCTATAAAGCCGGTGCGGTTGATTACATCATTAAGCCGATCAACGAAATCATCCTGATCAGTAAGATCAATGTTTTTCTGGAACTATACTGGCAAAAGCAACGTGTCATAGAAAACACTCAAAAACTCAGGACGTCCGAACTGGAGCTGCTTACGGCAAAACAGGAACTTGAGCAAATGAACGAGTACCTGATCAGAGCCATTGAAGAGGAACGGACCTCCATTTCCCTTCAAGTTCATGATGAACTCGGACAATCGATGACGGCTCTGAAAATGGATCTGAGCTGGCTAAGACAAAACACGTCCAAAAACGAAGCCGCATCCCAGAAAATAGAGCGAATGGTTCAGATGACCAATGACGTGATTCGAAAAGTCCAACGCATCTCATCCGAACTACATCCGGGCAGGTTGGATGATCTCGGACTGGTTTCAGCCATAGAATGGTATTGCAGGGAATTTTCCGAACGTACGTCTATTCCATGCGTACTATCCCTGGAAGAGATCGATCCGGTTT
>JAUZOU010000404.1 GCA_030706285.1 Bacteroidota bacterium | reverse complement strand
TCCATGACCGTAACACCGTAGGCTTTCAAGGCAGCCGGATTGACATCCACCTGATATTCCTTGACAAAGCCGCCGACAGAAGCCACTTCGGAAACACCCTCAGCAGCAGCCAGACTGTATTTCACATAATAATCCTGAAGGGTGCGCAAAGCTTCAGGGCTCCACCCTCCACAGGGTTGTCCCGTCTTCGTGTCTCTTCCTTCGAGTGTATACCAAAATATCTGTCCCAACGCTGTGGCATCCGGTCCTAATGTCGGTTGTACACCTTGCGGCAACGTTCCGGCTGGTAGCGAATTGAGTTTTTCCAGAATTCTGGACCGGCTCCAGTAGAAGTCGATATTATCTTTAAAAATGATATAAATGAACGACATGCCAAACATGGACGTACTTCGTATGGTCTGGACACCAGGAATGCCAAGTAAAGCTGTCGTCAGCGGATAAGTAACCTGATCCTGTATATTTTCGGGCGACCGTCCCATCCATTCCGTTGCGATAATCTGCTGGTTATCGCCAATATCAGGGATGGCATCGACTGGAATCGGATCGCGGGGCAACGCTCCGGTATGCCAATTAAACGGAGCATACACGATACCCAACACGACAAATACCAGAAGGAGCAGGAACGTTATCAGCCGATGTCCTAAAAAATAGTTGACTAACCGGTTGAAAAGCATAATGATTGTATCTAAGTTTAAACAAGGTAGGGGTTGCGGACAGAGATCCCTTTTATCGGGGCACTATCCGCAACAACTGCTTAAGATAGAGGCGGTTTCCCGTCTTCAATTGCCTGTATTACCTGTACTTGCAGCAAGCCGGCAATGCCCCATAGGCCTTGGCCGTTGCCTTGAACTTAGGTGTATCATGACCTGCAGCAGCAATTTTCTTCTGCACGTCAATGCTTTTCACTTTTGAAGGGTTGTACACCAATGTGAGGACTTTGGTTTTGACATTCCAGTCAGCCTTGGTCACTCCGGTGACTTTGGCCGCTTTTTCAATACGGGCCTTGCAGGATTCACAATTGCCGGAAACTTTAATGTATTCCGTTTTTGTTGCAGGTTGGACGGAATGAGTCCGCGTTTGGGCTAATGCACTTGCACTCAGCGTAGCCACGAGTATGGCAGAAAGGAAAAATTTGATTGTTTTCATTATTCTACAGTTAAGTCATTAATTTAAAAAAAGATAACAAAGAACCGGTCAAAAGGGTTCAACAAATCCTTTTGACGCAACTGTCAGAACAATAAATCAAATGCGGAACACACAAATCGACTCCAGAAAAACCGAGTTAAAACAGAGTTTCTCTCTTGGGTGATTATTGGTGCATAAAAGATGGGATGTGGAAAATATCTCTGCCGACGCACGTACAGGCTGGTTGATTAACTGAATCAGCGGAAGGGTTACTTTTTTCAGCAGAAAATGAGACG
The DNA here is from genome assembly GCA_030706285.1 of Bacteroidota bacterium. GTDB lineage: Bacteria > Bacteroidota > Bacteroidia > Bacteroidales > UBA1402 > UBA8389. Next base: position 1,701 of record JAUZOU010000404.1, on the reverse strand, counting down.
GGGTATATTGATGATCAACCGTACAAACAGAAACGTAATCTTGGCAGCAATTTGAAGTAAACCGGTTCTGTAGAGGACAACCGGCGTTGTCTTGTTCCATCCCGCAGGTTGCTTTTTCTCCGGTGACCGACCATTTCACCGCTGCAATCAAACCGCAGCAACGATGCGTGGCCATCGAAACATGTAATCCCGAAAATAGGACGACCAATGCAAGAACGATGGATAGAACTTTTTTCATTTAGGATGGTGGCAACCGTTGACTGCTCAATCTGATCCGGCAAATATAACAACTATTTCGCTCTGCCAGACATCATTTAGGAAAATTCACATCTCCTGAAAAAATATAGAGCGGATACTCAACGGACTATTGCTTCAGTTTAAACAGGAATTTATAGGTCTCATACTCTTTAACCACCTCTGCCGGAGATAGTTGCTGAATTTTTCCATTCAGCGACGTACTGGTAAACGGCAAATAACCGACTTCAAGGCCCGAAAACCGGGATGCTGTCTTATTGCTGGTCTGAAGTTCATCCAGTTTGTTGCAAATGGCAGGTGTCAACACCAATCGTCCCGCTTGCGACCAACTTCTAAGAATATCCAGCTGACTGCTGTGGCGAACGCGGAAGGTCGTAATGACAGACTTGCCGGCCATGCCCGGAATAAAGCGTATCGTAAAATCATTCGGACAGGAAAAGGTGCCGATATAAGTCAGTTTTCCAGGTTGAATAGTAAACGGCATGCCCCCTGCAATCGTATCGCCCTTTTCTCCGGGCAGGATCTCCTTAATCCGGCCACTGTCAACCGGGAGCATCATGGCAAAAACACCGTCCTGGCTTTTGGCCGAATAGGTCTTCCCATCGCTCAGTCTGACCGAAACGGTGCCATCCTCATAGCCATCCAGAAAAAGCAACAACAGACCAGCCTGATGGTGTGACGGGCTTCGGTCCGGCCGAAGCAGGCTATTGTTCTCAGCATAGGAACAGCCAACCCCCATGAAGGGAATATATAGTTTCGTGCTCAATATCCCGCCAAAAACAAGGAGTGGCAACAGAAAAAGCGGATATTTCCAGTATTTGACAGTCGCGGACATCCGTTTATGGACAAAAGAGACAATTGTCAACACCAGAAAGATCAAGGTGCCGGCCGCACCGATGTATAAAGTCGTCATAACATTCAACAGTTTTTATCTTGCCTAAGCCTCGCGAATAGTCCCACAAAAATACACAAAAAACACCTTTGAAACTAATTCACTACCTTTGCAATCATAGACATCCTGGCCCATTGAATCCGATCGTCAAAACCAACCGTTCCGCCATTTTTCAGGCGATTCTGGCAGCTGCCTTATATGCCATCAGCGTTCCGGCTTCCAAAATCCTGCTGAAAGAAATTCCTCCTATGTATATGGCAGCATGGCTGTATCTGGGTGCAGGTACCGGCATGACTGTGATGGGCCTTCTCCGGCATGCCAACCGGAAAAGGGAAAAGGAGCCCAACCTTACCCGCAAAGAATTGCCCTATACTGTAGCGATGGTGCTTCTGGATATTGCGGCACCCATCTGTCTGCTGTTCGGGCTGAAGTTGACAACAGCTGCCAATGCCTCCTTACTGAACAATTTCGAGATCGTGGCAACCGCCTTGATTGCCCTGGTTCTATTCAGGGAAACCATTACCAAACGCCTCTGGCTGGCAATAGGACTCATT
>JAUZOU010000403.1 GCA_030706285.1 Bacteroidota bacterium | reverse complement strand
TTATCATTGTCGAGAATTGTTTCACGGTCAATAATAACCTCGTTTCGTTCAATAGAAACGACTTCACCGGTATCCTCATCCACAAAGTCTTCCACCCAGCTTTTCAAAACACGGGCGGCAAGCTTTCTTCCAACCAGACGTTTCAGCCCTGCCTTACTAACCTTGACTTCTTCTGCCAGGTTAAAGATTTCCAGAATATCTTTATCTGTCTCAAAACCAATGGCACGTAACAAGGTTGTTACAGGTAATTTCTTTTTACGGTCGATGTACGCATACATCACACTGTTGATGTCAGTCGCAAATTCAATCCATGATCCTTTGAAAGGAATGATGCGCGCCGAATACAATTTTGTACCGTTGGCATGGACACTTTGTCCAAAAAATACACCAGGTGAACGATGGAGCTGCGATACGATGACACGTTCAGCACCATTAATAACAAACGTTCCCTTAGGTGTCATATAAGGAATTGCGCCCAAATAAACATCCTGGATCTTAGTCTCAAAATCTTCGTGATCCGGATCCGTACAGTACAATTTCAATCTTGCCTTAAGGGGCACACTGTAAGTCAGTCCTCTGTGAAGACATTCATCAATAGAATAACGCGGAGGGTCGATGTAATAATCCAAGAACTCAAGCACAAAGTTGTTTCTGGTATCCGCAATAGGGAAATTTTCAGCAAACACTTTGTATAAACCCTCGTTCTTACGTTTTTCAGGAGGAGTATCCAGTTGCAGGAAGTCCTGGAATGACTTCAATTGCACTTCCAGAAAATCAGGGTAGTCAATTGGGCTCTGGATAGATGCAAAATTTACTCTTTTTGTTTCAGTAGCTGAAGACATTTATCAGTAGTTTAAATGAACGTTTTAAGTAGCGAGTGAAGAAGCTAAACTTTGTTTTGATTCCACCGTGTCCTTAATACAGGCGTTCTTCGAACGAACGTTTTTAGGTCACGAAGGCAGAAACAATGCTTGTTTTTTAGTCTGCCGATTTATGCAAAACGACAAATGAAAAAACATAACATAATATAGACACGAAAAGGTTTAGAACCTCCTACTTCGAAGGTTCTAAACCAATATACCTGATAATCAGGCGATAATACTATTTGAGTTCAACTTCAGCGCCAGCTTCTTCCAACGCTTTCTTCAAGCTTTCAGCCTCTTCTTTGCTAATGCCTTCTTTCAATACGGAAGGAGCTGCATCAACAAGATCTTTTGCTTCTTTCAAACCAAGACCGCAAGATTCCTTAACGGCTTTAACAACGCCAAGTTTTGCAGCACCAGCTGATTTCAGTACTACATCAAAAGACGTTTTTTCAGCGGCTACAGCTGCACCTTCAGCAGCAGGACCAGCAGCAACAGCAACGGCTGCAGCAGCGGGTTCGATACCATATTCTTCTTTCAAGATGGTAGCCAGTTCGTTAACTTCTTTAACGGTCAAGTTCACCAATTGTTCAGCAAAAGCTTTCAAATCTGCCATTTTTGTATGTATTAAATTGTTTTATTACTTGTTGGGTTGAAATTAATTTTCTCGTTCTCCAAGGGTCTTCAAGACACCATGCAAAACTGATCCTCCACTCTGGAGGGCAGAAACCACGTTCTTGGCCGGTGATTGCAACAAAGCAACAACTTCTCCGATGAGTTCGTTCTTGCTCTTGATGTGGATCAAGGCTTCCAACTGGTCAGGGCCTACATAGAAACTTTCTTCTATATATGCAGCCTTAAAGGCAGGGACTTTGCCATCTTTTCTAAAGTCTTTGATCAGTTTGGCCGGTGCATTCGATACATTCGAAAACATCAGTGCACTATTACCTTTCAAAACACTGAACAATGGTTCATAATTCCCATCAAGGCTTTCAAGAGCCTTTTTGAGCAGGGTATTTTTTACTACCTCTAATCTGATATCTTCCTTAAAGCAGCTTCTTCTAAGCTTACTGGTTTGCACGGCATTCAATTCGGCAATATCAGTAATGTAGAAGCAGCCATATTCCTTTATGGTCGATGCAATTTGCTCGATGACGATGCTTTTATCTTCCTTCTTCATAGTTCATTCTGAATTAAATTTCCTCCGTAGATTTAGGATCAACCTTAATTCCGGGACTCATTGTACTTGAAAGATAAATGCTCTTGATATACGTACCTTTTGCGGCCGAAGGTTTCAGTTTCAGCAAAGTAGAAACAAATTCTCTGGCATTGCCGTATATCTGCTCAGAAGTAAAAGAAGCTTTACCGATTGAGGTGTGAACGATACCGCTCTTGTCCACCTTAAAATCGATTTTCCCTTGTTTAACCTCCTTGACAGCTTTTCCCACTTCCATGGTAACCGTTCCGCTCTTAGGATTAGGCATTAAGCCTCTTGGGCCCAATACTCTACCTAATGCACCGATCTTACCCATGATAGCAGGCATAGTGATGATCACATCAACATCTGTCCAGCCACCTTTGATCTTTTCAATATATTCATCAAGACCTACATAATCAGCTCCAGCTTCTTTCGCTTCAGCTTCTTTATCTGGTGTACATAATGCCAGGACTCTGATCTGTTTACCTGTTCCATTTGGCAGTGACACAACGCCACGAACCATCTGATTGGCTTTTCTGGGGTCAACACCAAGACGTACATCAATATCGACAGAAGCATCAAATTTGGCAGATGTAATATCCTTTACCAAAGCAGACGCTTCTTTCAATGTGTAAATCTTACCTGCTTCAATCTTTTCCAGAGCCAACTTTTGATTTTTTGTCAGTTTTCCCATTTCAATTGAAGTTTAAAGGGTTGAGGGGAATTCCCCGGTTACAGTGATACCCATACTACGAGCCGTTCCAGCAACCAGTTTCATAGCTGATTCTATTGTGAAACAGTTTAAATCTTGCATTTTGTCCTGAGCGATCGCTTTCACCTGATCCCAGGTGACCGAAGCTACCTTTATACGGTTTGGTTCGGCCGATCCACTCTTCACTTTAGCTGCTTCCAGTAACTGAATAGCAGCAGGCGGCGTTTTAACAACAAAATCGAAAGATTTGTCAGAATAGTACGTGATAATGACAGGCAATACTTTACCTGCCTTCTCTTGAGTTCTGGCGTTGAATTGCTTGCAAAACTCCATGATATTTACTCCTTTGGAGCCCAACGCGGGT
>JAUZOU010000402.1 GCA_030706285.1 Bacteroidota bacterium | reverse complement strand
TACGATGGAGGCTTTGTTGCAGTTGCCGGGCGTTGTGTATTGATCGGCCGACCAGCGGTCTGCCAGAATCAGGAAACGGGTGAAATTGCGTTTGTTGGTTTCGATGCCCGATTGCAGGATCTTAAGCCCATATATTTCTGCGGCCCATTTACTGCAAATGGCGGCGCGTCCCTTGATATTACCCTCATGAATATGTTTGGCACTGAGTGCTGTGTCTTCACTTTCCACGATTTTCCAGTCGGCTTTTGTCTTCAGAAAATCTTCACATTGCATCAGAGCAATCGGGTGGGAGTGCACTTCGGCAATGTCATCGAGTGTTTGTCCCGGAAGAGCGGCCAGTACATGGCTAATGCGTAACTTGTATTCGCCGATGATCGTGGTATCGCTTTCTCTAAGCAGATTGTGATTGGGCAACAAGTTACCGGCTATGGTATTCTCAATGGCTATGATACCAAGCACACTGCTGTCTTTTCGCATACTGGCAAAGACATCCTTGAAGGTGTTGCAGTCAATGATCTCAATGTCTTCTCCTTCGAAATAAGCTCTGGCAGCGATGTCATGGTAGGCACCTGCAATACCCTGAATAGCGACTTTCTTCATAAATAAAGCGATATTGTTACAAAAAAAAGAGTCCCGCTTTTAATGCGGGACTCTCATAAGTTATTATCGTTTCGATGGTGCATACAAAATCCCGCTTTTACTGTTGGTAGTAAAAGTAAAAATAAAAGTATGCAAAACCATTTCGTCTCATATTCTTGCGAATTATGCTGCAAATGTACGATAAAAATCGAAAAAAGTAGCAATTCGTTATGAAATTATGCGAAAAAATGATGATTTTCTGTATCGTAACCGATTTTATTCTGATCACACAGGTATCTTATTACCTTGATAATCTTTGAGTTATCATCAATGACAGATTTTTTCTGATGATCCTGTTTTTGGTCCCTTCTATCAGACAATTTGAGTGAGACGGCATCAATCAATTCGTCGTGCAGAACCGGACCCTCTTTCAGTTTGTCCAGCACTGCCTGTTCAATCTGCTCGAATTCAAACTGTTTGATGCCCAGTTCGTTTTTAGACAGGCAGACATCACAATGACCGCAATTCCTGACATCCTTCTGCCCGAAATATTCAAGTAACTGCCGGCTACGGCATATGCGTTGCTCCGTTGAATAGGCCAGTATGGCCCGAATGCGTTTTTCCATCCGGTCCTGCCGGTCTTCGTACACTTCTTTTGTAATAGCGACTCGTTCCGTATCCTCGCGATCTACCGTAAAAATAATGTAGGGCGATTTTTTACGCGGTATGTAATGGATGATGCCGATCTTGGACAGGCCTAACAAACGTTGATAAACCTGATCGGCTGTGGTTCCGAGCCGTTTGGCCAGCAGCTCTTCCTGAATCGGCATGAAATCGGCGAACAAGCCTGTGTACGAACGAAGCAACACCTGAAGTACATCCTCAGAGAGCTTATCACCCAGTTTTTGTTGGTATAAGTCATCCCGTCGGACCAGAAAATAGACCCTGGACGGATGGTCCATCTCATCGGTCAGTTCCAGGTAGCCAGCCTGCTCCAGGATTTTCAGCGAATTGAAGGCATGCAGGTAGTTGAACTTGAATTTGGTACAAAAATCGGTCAGGTTGAAGGCAAACATGGCACCGGCGCCTGTCCCGGCAGCAAGCTGGTAATAGAATGCCAACGATTCGTATACGTTACGGATCGAGTCTTTTGATGGGAAGCTGTCGCTCAGGTGCTTTTTCAGGCGGGTCGTATCGGATTTATGGAATAGTAGGACAGCATACGATTTTTTCCCGTCACGGCCAGCCCGTCCGGCTTCCTGGAAATAGGCCTCGATGGATTCGGGCAGATCCATATGCACGACAACACGTACATCCGCTTTATCAATGCCCATGCCAAAGGCATTTGTGGCGACAATGATGCGGCAGGCATCCGATTTCCAGGCTTTTTGTTTGTCATCCTTACTTTCGTTGGTCAGCCCGGCGTGAAAATAATCGGCTGAAAGACCGTTTTTTCGCAAAAAAACAGCCAGTTCCTTCGTCGCTTTGCGACTGCTTACGTAGACGATGGCCGAACCCGGCGTACGGTCCAGGATGTGCAATAATTCTTTTTCTTTGTCTTCCGTTTGCCGGACAACATAAGCCAGATTCGTCCGTTCGAAGCTTTTTTTGAAAACGTTTGGTTCCTTGAAATGCAGCCGCTTCTGAATGTCTTCCACAACGGCAGGAGTGGCTGTGGCGGTTAAGGCCAGTACCGGTACCCCGGGCAGTAGCTCTCTGATCTCAGCGATGTTCAGGTAGGATGGACGGAAGTCATAGCCCCACTGTGATATGCAATGTGCTTCGTCAACGGCAATGAGGTTGACCTCCATGTTAACGATGCGCTCCCTGAAGAGTTCGGTGGAAAGACGTTCCGGTGAAACATAGAGAAACTTGAAGTCACCGTAATGGCAGTTGTCGAGTGTCAGAATGATCTCTTGCCTGGTCATACCTGAATAGATGGCGGCGGCGCGAATGTCACGGGCTTTCAGGTTCTCTACCTGGTCTTTCATTAGGGCCACCAGGGGCGTGACGACCAGGCAAATACCATTCATGGCCATAGACGGGATCTGGAATGTCAGGGATTTTCCGCCGCCGGTTGGCATCAGGGCCAGTGTATCACGACCATCGCAAACCGATTGGATGATGTCTTCCTGCAGCTCGCGGAAATCATCATATCCCCAATAGTGTCTGAGAATATCCTGGTAATTGCTCATGGTGCTTGACTGAGCCTTCAGCTCTCAGTGTTCAGTTTCCGATACTCTTATATCCTTAATCAGTAGTTGAATGGAACAATTTCCGTTGTAATTGTTTTCTTCGATGGTATAAGCAATGTCAAAGGGATGTTGAGCCTTGATGTAATCGTTGTGCTCGCTTTGTCCGAAGGCAATGCCGTTCATGATGTTGTTCTTTTCCGAGTAACGGTCTACCAGCTCCAGTCTGATGTGTTCCTGTTCGCGACCTACCAGCCGGCTGGTACCATAATCGTACACATTACGGGTACAGAACACCGGTTTGTTGTTTTCAGGTCCGAATGGATTGAACAGTTTCAACAGTTTGAAGAATTTAGGCGTGATGTCC
>JAUZOU010000401.1 GCA_030706285.1 Bacteroidota bacterium | reverse complement strand
CTGGCAAAAAAATACATCGGTAGCATAGATTCTCTGACATTGGTCAACTTTTTCCACAAAATGGTGAAACCTCAACAGACACACTACATGATCACAGCCTTTGACAGAGTTGCTTCCGAGTTGCCGGCAGAAGAAAAGGTCCTGTCGATGGCTGCCGACATAAGAACTAGAGCCATTGCACCGTATTCCAAAAATATGACGATTCCCGAAAAGCTGTTGCCCAAAGAACCAAAAGCCGCGAAAGTGATAAAAGAGACAGCTGTCAGCCAGATTCAGGCGCAGGTGCTGACACTTTCCAATGGGGCCACTGTCATTTTCAGACGGTCAACAACCCCAAACAGTCCGATTACACTGACAGCCTTCCGGAAAGGAGGACTGTACGCACTGGATTCGACAGACTATGTCAGCGGGCTTTACGCAGGTAGCGTGATCAGTTTAAGTGGCGCCGGAGACTTCACACGGGAAGCCTTGAGCCACTACCTGGCAGGAAATACCGCGTCAGTCCGTTTTTTGATTGACAAAACACGCTCCGGCATTGCGGGAACGTCCAATCTGGCCGATAAGGAGACCTTGTTCCAGCTCATGTACTTAAAATGGACGGCTCCACGGGTTGATACCGCTGTTTTCAATCAAGGAAAAGAAAAAGCGATTGAAAGTTATCAAACAGCCAACCGGACGGATGAAGACAGGTTCAACCAGGATTTCGGCTATCTGATCCAGGGGAAAGCCTATACCAACCGGGAACTGACCGATACCATTCTGTCGGCAGAGCTTCAGGAAAAAGCGCTGATCCCGGCATTCAATCAGTCATTTGGTTCCGCCAGCGGATACACATTCATTCTGACGGCAGACTGCAAGCTAAATGAGTTAAAACCGCTCATTCTGAAATATATCGGAGGCCTTCCTGCCGGAACGTCCAAGACAGCTTATGTGTATACAGGACCTGCCATTCCAAAACAGCCGGTTGTGTTTGAACGGAAGGCCGGAAATTCTCCGAAAGCTGTCGTATCACTGGTCTTTCAACACACCAGTCTTGGTGAAAATCTCAGGATGTACACTCTGAAAGAAGATATGCTTCAGGCTGTTATCAGGACAAAATTGTTGAAGCAATTGCGCGAAAAGATGGGGATGGTCTACAGCGTCAGTGTTTCATCCGGAGCGACCTTACATCCTTCAGCCCTGAGCCGCACCACCATTGCCTATACCTGTAAACCCGAAGACGCTGAATTACTCATTGAAAAGACGATGGAACAAATCAAGCTGATGGTTACCGATCCAGGTTGTTTCGAACAGGAATTGACCGATGTGAAAACGAACCTGATCAAAGACATGCGACTTGAGTCGCAAAAAGATGCTTTCTGGGGCGGATTTATCCGGAACAGCCTTTTCAACGAAGAGACAGACTGGTCCTGGATAACCGGCTTCGAACAAACGGTCAACGCCATTACCCCTCAGCAAATCGCAGGATTGATTGATAAAAATCTACTGCAGACACCTATGATCCGGGCAATTATGTATCCGAAAAATCAATAAAACCAATTATTAACCAGGCTGAATGACACGTTGTCTTAAGCCACCAAAACTATCCATTTTATGAAACATTTACTGAAAACCTTTCTTTTTCTGGCTGCGTTTGCAGGTTTCATGACAGCCTGCGACAATTCGGATGATCCCAACAACACCTCCGGAGAAGCCAAGTTAATCAGTTTCGGCTTTTATGCGGCAGACAACCAAGGTGTCCTGTTCCAGGACTATGTCGTATCCGATTCCACGTCCACTTCATGGACCATTAATCTACCGGCAGAAGTGGATAAATCCAAACTGGTAGCCCGCTTTGTGACAACAAAAAATGATTCCGTCACGATCAATGGCGTCGGACAAGTGAGCGGTGTCACCGTCAACAATTTTACGGTTCCGGTGGATTACTACCTGACGGATGGAACCAATAATATCCGGTATACGATTACCGTTGGTAAAGCTTCTGCTTATACCTGGAGCAAACTATCTTCGTTTACGGCAGATTCGGCTATTTGCTTTACCATGAAAGTCAATCCGGTCACCAGTACCCCATACATCCTGTACAAAGAAGACCGGGCTACGTCAACCGACCAGAAAGCCGCTTTGATCAAATGGAACGGCACTAATTGGGAATATGTCGGGAATTCTGCAGGACTTTCTGCAGGACGTATCGGCTCTTATCTTGACCTGACATTCGACGCAGCCGGAAAACCGTATGTTGCTTACCCGGATTATACGACGACCACAACAGCGCAAAAAGCAACTGTCCGGTTTTACAACGGAACAGGCTGGGCTGATGCCGGCCAAGGCATTACAGCCGGTGCCGTCACCTATACAGCCCTATCGTTTGCGCCGGACAACAGCCTGATGCTGTTCAATGTAAACAATGCTGCTGCCGGAGGACTGGCCAAACGCGAATTAGGCTATTCGGTTTACAACGGAAGTGCCTGGACGACAAGCAATACCATCACCGGCCGTACCGCTGATATGCTGACCTATTTGCCGGTTGCCAAACTGGTGAACGGTGCTCTTTACGTGGGGACCTTCAATCAGGTTGCCCCTTCTTCATTCTCGGTTTACAAATACCAGAATGGTACCTGGACGACCATCGCAGACAAAATGGTCGAAGCCGGAGCAACCAATTCCAACCTGCGTGACTTCGATATGGATGTCGATAAGAATGGAAACATCTTCATTGCCATCGCTGACAATGCTTCCGATGCAGCTGTCTACAAACCAAGAGTTAAAAAATACACCGCTGCTACCCAGACCTGGAGCAACGTCGGTGATATCATCAATGTCAGTCTGGAGGACATCCGCCATTTTGATCTGGCCGTGTCACCTTACGGAATTCCCTATCTGATGTACCGGAATGCCAATCAATATCCTGTCATCATTTCACTGGATACGGATACCCAGCAATGGACATCCGAAGTTGTCTTGGAACAGGTTGAAGCAGACGATTTGTGGCTGGATTTTGCGCCGAATGGCGAAGCCTTTGCCACCTTCTCCAAAACTGGTGGCAGCCTGACAACTTATAAGTATGCGGCTCCTGCCAACTGACCGGTATAGCCTTTAACTGGAAGCGACCTGCAACCTTGCCGGTGGCTTCCTTTTTTTAGCAGGCAGCTG
>JAUZOU010000400.1 GCA_030706285.1 Bacteroidota bacterium | reverse complement strand
ACGTTTTTTAATCGCACTGGTCAGGTATTTTAGTGCTCCTGCCAGATCCGTTTTGGTGTTTTCGGGTTTGAATTCAATCAACTCGCGAATGATGAACAAGATATGTTTTTTACCTTTTTTAGGCGGAATGAATTTTTCGAGCTTGTCCGAATAAAAGATAACTCCAATCTTGTCGTTGTTCTGAATGGCTGAAAAAGCCAGTGTAGCGGCAATCTCCGTGATGATATCTTTTTTCAGTACATTTTTTGTACCAAACAGGCGACTTCCGGAAACGTCAATGAGCAGCATGACAGTCATTTCGCGTTCTTCTTCAAACACCTTAACATAGGGATGATTGAAACGTGCCGTCACGTTCCAGTCAATGTTTCGGATATCGTCTCCATATTGATACTCCCTGACTTCGGAAAAGGCCATACCTCTTCCTTTAAAAGCCGTGTGGTATTGACCGGCAAAAATATTGCTGGACAAACCACGGGTCTTGATCTCAATTTTACGTACCCGTTTTAACAAGTCACTGGTTTCCATACTGACAATTTAGGGCACTTCAACAGCGTTAAGAATTTCACTGACGATTTCTTCACTGGTGAGGTTGTTTGCTTCAGCTTCATAACTCAGTCCGATACGGTGACGCAAGACATCGTGACAAATAGCACGAACGTCTTCAGGAATGACATATCCTCTGCGTTTGATGAAGGCATATGAACGGGCTGCAAGTGCCAAATTGATGGAAGCACGAGGAGAACCACCGAATGAGATCATTTCTTTCAGGTCGTCCAATCCGTATTGATCGGGATAACGAGTTGCAAAAACAATATCAACGATGTAGCGTTCGATTTTTTCGTCCATATAAACCTGACGGACGATTTGACGCGCTTCAAGAATTTCTTTCGGAGAGAGTACCGGTTTGATCGGAGGCAGTTTTTCTCCAATATTCTGACGGATGATCTGAGCCTCTTCCTCTTTTTTCGGATAACCGATGATGACTTTAAGCATGAAACGGTCAACCTGAGCTTCAGGCAGCGGGTAGGTGCCTTCTTGTTCGATTGGGTTCTGAGTTGCCATGACCAGGAATGGAGCATCCAGTTCATAAGTTTTGTTACTGATAGTTACCTGACGTTCCTGCATGGCTTCAAGCAACGCACTTTGAACTTTTGCCGGAGCCCGGTTTATTTCATCTGCCAGTACGAAATTAGCGAAAATAGGCCCTTTTTTGACCGTAAAGTCCTCGTCCTTTTGACTATAGATCATTGTTCCGATAACGTCGGCAGGAAGTAAATCAGGTGTAAACTGGATGCGGCTGAATTTGGCATCTATTAATGATGATAAACTCTTTATGGCTAATGTCTTTGCCAGACCTGGGACACCTTCCAGGAGGATGTGCCCGTCAGAAAGCAGGCTAATGAGTAGGGACTCGAGCAAGTGTTTTTGCCCGACAATAACCTGGTCCATGCCATGGTTGATTGTTTCAACGAACGCACTTTTTTGTTCAATCAGTTCGTTTAATTCCCGAATGTCAACGGTTTGACTCATGTAATAGGTATTATGTTAGTTTAGAATGTTATTTTGAGTGCAAAATTACATCCTTCGATGAAGAATAAAAATGATGTCTCAGTTAAAAAAAATTAAGTTGTTGGATTAATGACAACGTTACTGTTAACATGTTATCCGTCTGTCTATTTACCTTTCTGTTATTTGTTGGTTGATTGAATGTCATAAAAAAATCAGTATGGCATCCGTCCTTGTATTTTTAAAGTGGATAGAATTGTTTCTTTTTAAGTTCATTCAAATTTTTTTTGAATACTATATTGCAGCGCGACGGCTTTGTGTATGGCTTCCGGATTGTTGGGATCCATCCAGACCGGATGTGGCTTTGGAATACGTATTTTAGTGCCTATCGGGACATTGTTCGGATTGGTAATGACATCCTTGTTTTCCAGGTAGATATAAACCCAGAATACCTTATGGCCATAATATTTCTGAGCTAGCAAAGTGAGCCGGTTTCCCGCACCAATAGTCAGATAGACAGGAAATTGGGTTGCGTTTATTGCTTTTGTATGAACCTTAGCCGTATCCTTTTTTACGATTTTGATATGGGCAGTTGAAGCGATTGTATCAGCTTTTTTAATTGAATTGGTTGCCTGCATGGATGAATCCTCGAGATGATCTTGAGATTGCCGGATGATATCGAGTTTCTGATTCTGTTCATTTCTGGCATCTTTGTTTGATTTAATAGCCCAAAAAGCAAGGGCTCCAATGATCAGTATCAGTATTGAGAATAGGATGATTTTTCCAGTCCGGCCTCTCCCCTGTTTGAGTTGCGTCATGTCTTCTTTGCTGGCTGTTCCTTGTTCCGGAGTAGCTTGTTTTGCCTGACTGGTTTCTGTAGTCCTGTTTTCAACGTTCGTTGGAACAGGTTTATCCGGAATGGACGTTTTAATTCCGGGTATCGTTGCTTTTTCCACCGTCGTTGTAAGTTGTTCGTTTGATTTGTCTGATTTGACTTGATCGGCAGAAACAACAGATTCGTGAAAGCTATCTGTTACATTCGGATGAAGTGGTTCGCTTTTGACAGATGATTCGGTTTGCTTTTGTTTCGCTTCTATATCAATGGTTTCAATTGGTTCGAAAGCAGCAAAAGGCTTGTTGACCTTCTCTTTGAATTGGGGGTCCGGAATAAAATTCAGCTTGAGATGTCCTTTTATCTGAAATGTCTGACCAGTATTGACATCAACACTGTTACGAGCCTCTACTTCAATAAGTTTAAATGTACCAAGTCCGTTGATTTTAACGATTCTGTCTTGTAACAGACCGTCCTCGATGACTTTGAAATAGGTCCTCAGGAAATCCTCAGCCTCCTTTTTTTTACAATTTCCAGCTTCGGAGAGTTTATCTACCAAATCTTGCAAAAGGCATTTATTGTCCATTCTGATTTGTATGAGGTGTATGCATTGTTTAGATGGAAAGGTGTTTGATTTTTTCTTTTAACGTTGGTCCTGGTTTGAATACTGGAATCAATTTTGGAGGAATCAGCCATTTCTTTCCTGTCGATGGATTGATAGAGATACGTTCATCTCTTTTTTTTACTTCAAACGAACCAAAGCCCTGGATGGCCATCGCATCACCATCTGTCAGCATGTCTGTAATGATACTGCAGGTT
>JAUZOU010000040.1 GCA_030706285.1 Bacteroidota bacterium | reverse complement strand
GGCATAACGGTTACCTTTCGAGAGTCATTCAACAGGGTTTCCATTGTTTTAATTTGCTCGGTTTCAGGCGTTGAATTAAAATCCCCAACACAAACAACAGGTGAAGATCCTGCAATCTCACCCATTTTTTTAACCATCAGGTTAGCTGATTCATGACGGGCTATTTCGGCTTGGTCATCAAAATGCACACAGAAAAAATAGAACTTCTTTCCTGAATTGTTATCTTTAAACTCTCCCCAGGAGCAGATTCTTCTATTTCCTTTGGCATCCCAACCGAATGAAGGCCTGTCAGGTGTTTCACTAAGCCAGAAATCACCATTCTTTAGCAGTGTAAAACGGCTCTTTCGATAGAAAATCGCAGAATGTTCTCCTGCCTGTTCCCCATCATCCCGGCCTTTTCCGATAAAGGCATAGTCTTCCATCGTTGACAGATCTTTCAGCATGCCTGCTAAGCCCTCTTCTGTACCGAACAGGTCAAATTGGTGATAATTTATCAACGCTTTTACCTGTTCTTTTCGATTTGGCCAGGCGTTTATCCCATCGTTTGGATTGTTAAACCGCAAATTATAGGTGGCAATAATGATTGGGCAGTTCTTCTTTGCATTCAACGTGCTGTTTAAAGTGAAGAACATCATTAAAACTGCTAATACGCTCAATGTGGATCGTTTCATAGGATCATATTTATATCGTTCAAGGCCATATGTAACAAACATGCTGCAGGATCATCTACCTGGACGATTTTGCACGGTTATTTTTTAGACTTAATCGCAAAAGCGCAAAACAACAAGTAAAAAGCGCTCAGCAAAAGGATCAAGACTGAGCCGACCTGAGAGCCGATGGCATCTGAAGTCAGGCCCATTATAAGAGGAATGACAGCACCGCCAAATACGCCTGTGATCATCAAACCGGAAATTTCGTTGGCTTTATCCGGCCGTGACTGAATAGCCATTGAATAAATAATGGAAAATACATTGGCAATAGAAAAACCCATTACGGCAAAAAGGGCAAAAATAAAGACCTTACCCTCTGCAAAAAGTAGAGTTGTCAAAGCCAGGACAGCAACAACGATGGTTAATTTGAAAAACTTGGCAGACGAGAATTTTGCTAATAAGATCGCACCGATAAAGGCACCGGCCGTACGGAAAGCAAAATACATGCTCGGGCCATAGCCTGCATCAATTGAATTCATGCCACAACGTTCCATCAAAATTTTTGGTGCCGCCGTATTTAACCCGACATCCACTCCAACCACAAACATGATGCCTAAAAACAACAGAAGAATAGTACTGTCTTTTAACAACCCGAAGACGCTGCCGAAAGAACTGACTTTACCCGTTGTAGCTTCTGCTTCGATGGGTGTAGCCATCAGCCAGATAGTTGAAATCAGGGTAAAAACAGCATAAATGGGGAAAATATATTGCCAGTTACCCAACATCGTTGCGGCAAAAGCTGCGAAAAACGGGCCGCAAAACGACGAAATGGCTTTGACGAATTGACCAGCTGTGAGACTTGAGGTCAGTTTATCGCCTTGTACGACGTTGGTCAATAACGGATTTAACGACACTTGCAAAATGGTGTTGGCGATGCCTAACAACGCAAAAGCAATCAAAGACATGACAAACGTGTACTGGATGAGTGGAATGAACATAGCCACAATGGTAATGATATTGCTTAAGATCACCGTTTTCTTACGACCGATCTTATTCATCAACACACCGGTCGGTATAGAAAAGATCAGAAACATTGAGAATAATGCGACCGGAATCAGATTGGAAAGCGTATCCCTGAATTCGGAAGAATAGCCACCTAATAGGTCTTCCTTAACATGCATAGAGGTGATACCGACTACATCACAGAATCCCATGATGAAAAAGCCGAACAGCACCGGCAAGATTTTGGTAATTGATTTTTCGTTTTTCATTTGTATTACAATAAATTATTTCTAAGTTGGATCTCTTTTCAATTCAATATTTCAAATTCTTTTCTCAAACGGATATCTTCGGAAGAATTGCCAATCATGACTTCAAACTTGCCCGGCTCGACCACATAGTTCATGTTTTTGTCCAGCAAAGCCAAATCATCTGGTTTCAGTATAAACCGGACCGTTTTGGTTTCTGACGGATTCAGCGTGACCCGCTCAAATCCACGGAGTTGAAAACTATAATTAATCACGCTGCTTACCAGATCTTTCAGATAAAGTTGTATCACTTCATCGCCTTTTCTGTTACCCGTATTCTTAACATCAACCGATACCTGAATTTCTCCTTGATTGTGCTGCTTTTCAGGCGTTACTATCAGATTTGAAAATTCGAAGGTGGTGTAGCTCAGACCATAGCCAAACGGATAAAGGGCACCATTCACCTGTGAATCGCCATAACCATTCGCACCGCTCTTAGGCTGATCGGCTTGTGAGGCCGGTTTGTAAGGAAAATTAAATTCGATCTGCCCCACCGTTTTTGGAAAAGTCATCGTGAGTTTTCCTCCGGGATTATTGTCACCAAAGAGTGTTTCTGCCACAGCCTGACCAAATCTGGCATTGGAGAACCAAGTTTCCAGAATGCTATTGACATACCGGTTGGCCCAATTGATGGTCAGGGGATGTCCGTTGACCAATACGACAACAACCGGTTTACCGGTAGCCTGCAGTACCTCCAGTAATTTTTCCTGACGGCTTGGTAAATCCAGGCTGGTACGCGATTTCGTCTCACCCACCATGTTTTCATCCTCGCCCACTACTGCGATAATCACATCGGACTGATTGGCTTTTAGTACGGCTGAGTCCATTTGGGCTTTTTCCAACTCAGTCAATTCCGTTGGCAAAATCTCACTTTCCGGCCAAGTTGCGTCGATTACATTGCAGCCTTTAGCATAACTGACATTGGCAACATTACCTACGTAGTGTTTAATACCATCCAGTACCGATATCGTATTCAGGTGAGAAGGTCCGTAACGACTGATCAAGAAACTGGTCACGTCAGCCAAAGGGCCTGTAACCAATATATTTTTGGTCTTATTTAGATCCAGTGGCAACAAATTGTTGTCGTTTTTCAATAAAACAATGGATTGGCGAGCCATATCCAGGACAAAATCATTGGTGTTTTTTGGATCAACGATCTCGTTGGCTTTCTTGGGGTCTTTGACATACGGATCATCAAAAAGTCCAAGCTCAAACTTGACCCTTAACACATCGGCCACCCGTTCATCCAAGGTCTTCATCGAAACCTTACCTTCATTAATCAGTTCACGAAGCGGAAGGATGTATTTATCAGGCCCAGAAAAGTTGGTCCGTACATTCAATCCGGCTTCGATCACCTGCCGGACAGCGTCTTTATACGAATCGGCAACCCGGTGCTTGGTAAACAGAAATTCGACGGCTTCGCTGTCGGAAACCACATATCCGGTAAAACCGTACTCCAGTCTGAGCAGCTCGGTCAAAAAATAATAACTTCCGGTTATCGGTTCACCATCCCAATCATTGTAACTGCTCATGACACCCATCGGATGGGCTTCCTGAATAACCCGGCGAAAGGGATACAGATGCATTTGCAACATTTCACGTGGTGCCACATGCGCATCCGTCCTTGTATTTCCATCACGGCCACCTTTGGGCACGCCATACACGGCAAAATGTTTCACTGTAGAAGCAACGCCCTGACTTTGAACGCCTTTCACCATATTGATACCTAACTCGGCAATCAGAAACGGATCTTCACCATAGGTCTCTACTACCCTTCCCCAACGTTGATCACGTGAGACATCCAAAATAGGTGTATAGACATTGGTATAACCTAGAGCTTTCGCTTCACGACCCACAATCGTTCCGGCTTTGTAAACAAGTGCCTTATTCCAGGTACTGCCAATGGCAATCGGCGACGGAAGCGGTGTCGCCCTGTCATGGTTCAGTCCGTGAATGCCTTCATTGCTGAAATCGACAGGAATGCCTAGTCGTGTCTCTTCCACAAACCATTTCTGAACCGTATTGATGGCTTCAGCATGATTGCTGTACGGATAGGTATATTGATTGGAAATAAAAACCGTATGGCTTTTCACCCCATTCAAGTGTTCGTCAATATTGGCTATGCCATCTTTCCAAATCTCCTGCTTCCATTCTGCTGTAGGAAGCGGATCTTTTAGCACACGACCATAACCATATAAGGTGGCAGTCTGGCACGTTTTCTCCTCTACTGTCATTTGAGAAAGCAGATCTGCCACCCGTTTTTCAACAGGCTGAGACGGATCCTCATAGACATCCATCTTGCCATTTTTATTGAAGTCAATCCAATTTTTGTGATAGATTGAATGCTTCTGGGCAACAGCAGAGAAGGTGCTCAATAGGAACAACACCGCTATGATTTTAACTGGTCTTTTCATCTGATAAACATTGCCACCCACCATTGATGGTTTATACCAAAAGCTGAACGTATTTAAAAGGATCTAATAGAATAGTTAGGTAAATGACTCATTGCCCTATCTTTTCGCGTTTTCATCGCCGGCTTTTTGGTTGGATTCTGTTAAAGAAGTTTACGAAGGACTTTCTGTATGACTTGTTCCATCGTTTTATAGCCTTCTATATTTGGGTGGACTTCATCTTTTTGATAGATTGGTTTCAGCCCCTTTCTCTCATCAACCATCGCTGCATAGTAATCTGCGTAAGCAATTTTATGTTCTTTGGCGTAGGTCTTGATTTTAGTATTTAATTCATCGATCAGTTTAACCGGTTCGACTTCTGGACGCCAAGGGAAAGAATGAGCAGGCAACACCGAACATAACACCACTTTAATGTCATTTTGCTTTGCCAACTCGGTCATTGATACAATGTTCTCGAATATGTGTTCTACTGTAATATATCCATTGTTTAACGCTATGTCATTCGTTCCGGCCAAGATGACAACCGCTTTAGGTTTCAGGTTTATCACATCAGACTGGAACCGCACCAACATTTGAGAAGAAACTTGTCCGCTTATGCCTCTTCCTATATAATTGTTTTCTGTAAAGAAACCCGGATCCATATTTACCCAGCCTTCGGTGATGGAGTTTCCCATAAAAACCGCTTTAACAGGTTGTTTAACCGTTTTATTAGCTTCGGAATACCTGCCAAAATTTGCCCAGTCATTTGTTCCTTGTGCTTCCACTAGCGTACTACAGAAAAGTATTGAAAGGAAAAAGAATGCTTTAAAAATTTTCATGTAATTTTTTTTTAGAACCAAGATACTTATGATAACTATCGAGACTATTAATCATCGCCTTTTTTGCCTTTGTTTTTATTCTTAGCAATGGGTGTTTCTTATGTAATTAATACTAGCATTTAGCAAAACGAATAACTATTAGCTGTTAACTATAAGCTTTATATTAACTCAATAACAACTGATGCATTTCCTTTGACTGATGAACTAAGAAAAGGTTTTACCTGTTGCTTTCCGTTCAATTTAAATGATTTGATACGAGAGCCTTTGCCTTTTATGGTTATACTAAGATTCGCATTGCGATAATGAGCTCCTGAAAGTTTAGCCATCCGAATACCATCAGGCAAATATGGCTGAAACAAAATACCATCGGACATAAAACGTAGCCCCAGCAAACCTGTATGAACCATATTGATGAGAGCAGTAGCCGACCACGTCTGCATCCGGCACGACAGCCAATGATGCTCGGGATTGTTTTCGCCAAATTGGTAGCCTCCATCCGGTTTGCCAGTGTAAGGATTATAAATTTCAAAGAAATCGTAATTCCCCTTATCTTCATCTAAAGCTAATGAAATGAGGCTATTCAATTCATGATCATATGTTTTGTAATGCCCAACTAAAACTGCAGCATTTGAAAAAAAGCCATTGACCATAGGCCAGATTATATTGTTGTGTCGACCGATTTTTTGAGGTGAAAACCTCGGAAAATCAGGATAAATTGAAGTGATACCGTAATTGGAGACTACCGCATTGGCAATCACATGGAATGCTATATCCTTTTCAACAATACGAAAAAGGACTGCAAACGAAAGCCCCAGCCCCTCCTGCGAAGCATCGACACCTCCATTTTGATCGATCAGGTAGTTGAATGTCCCTTTTGCCGAATTAAACAGATAGTTTAAAATATTTGATTTTAAACTATCTGCTTTGGCAACTATCGGCACCGATACGTTCGCATCCATCTGAAGCTGCTTTTGCATTTCGATGAGTGTTCTATAGGCACCATAATACACACAATTAGTACTCAAGCATTTTGCCGTAAATGGTTTCAGATGATCTACAGATGCACTGGAAGAAACCTGTGGATTAAAAATCGGTTCGTCGAATGCGGAAATGCCGTCATTGAACACAGATGGTCCGGTAAAAAGGCCATATTTCTGATCAAAGGCCATATTTTCCAGCTCTTTCATGGTATTGTACGAGCATAAATAAGCCTGACGGAGAAAGTCTTTATCGCCAGTTACCAGATAATGATTGTAGGCTGCAATTACCCAGATAATTTTATCCCAATATTGATGACCAATTCGTTCTTTGTTCAACGTAACGCTCCATAAAGACTTTTGAGCAATCTCCGGACGTAAAAAGCTGGCACCAAACCAAGAGTTAATGGCAATATCGCGTGTCCACTCGCCACCATAATCGCCACCAGCTGTTAAAATGCCCCGACGTGTATTTACATCAACGGTATTTACAGCCAAACGGTAGGCATCGTTCAGACGTTCGTTGTCAGAATAGAATGTTTGCGCTTGCAAAAAAGTCGTAAACATAAGAACAAAGACAAAAATGGATTTCTTCATGTTAAAGAGTGTATTGAAATAAACTATCCGAAAATAGATTATCTACAATCCATTTATCAAACTTCAGCGGTCGTCAGGATTTCCTGAAACGAGCTTTTCATGTTTAGTAGAATAGCCTCCACATCCCCTCAAAAGGAGGGAATGTGAGGTTATTTCCTGTTCGCTTTTATTTTAATGATGAAATCAACGGAGATACGGCTTTTACATCGTCGGCATAGTTATCGGATAATGTGATCGCAAATACTGCCACTTTATCATTATCAGGAAGTTGCAATTGAGTAGCGCCCTTAGGTATATCAAGACAAATGCGATACATGTACGTAAACGTATAGGCTTCATTTCCGCAGGCCGGATTATGACGATGAGTTCCGACATAAGCTAACGGCACGTCCCGGATAAAGGCTTTAGAAAAGTCTGTTTGTCCCCATTGTCCATAGAAGCCACTATAGTAAGGAATATTACAGGTAACTGTCTTTTTCCCCAATTTAAAATCAGCCTTTGTATCTCCGTCTGTCGAAGCAACCAATAAGTAAATCTTAGTGTATTTTTGATCGCTAGGAAGATCAATCAGGTTGTTTTTGCACTTTAACACATTATTTTCATCGCGAGCGGCAATCTTGAACGGAATGCCTTCACTGGTTATTTCGTCACCGATTAACTCTGCTGCATACGAGCAACCGTTTTTGTCAAATTTGCCAAATCCGCTGAATGCATCATAGGTAAAGGCATTGTCGTTATAATTCAAGTTCAGTGGAGTATTGTGGATTGTCTGTGAGTGAACCACAGGCGTTTTCAGTTGTACAGCAAATGTTTTTGGCGAGAATGCCGTGGTTGAGAAGATTAATTTATTTCCCTGAACCGTGGCGTTTCCGATGCTTTCTTCAACACTGTTCATTTCTGTAGCAGCAATAATCTCTGATGGGAATTCAACAGCAACATCCTTTGCTTCTTTGCCTTGAGTCTCATAAAAACGAAGAATGTACTTGTCTCCGTCTTGTGCCTTTTTTAAGGCCTTTACAACTATTTGAGAGGAATTGAGTTTGAGGAAGGAATAGTCCCGTCCAAGAGAACCTTGGTGACGCGGTGATTCAAACGCCATGAGAGGGTTGTTCAACTCATCTGATTTAGCTGGGATTGAAGCAAATTGAGGCTGATTTTCATGTCCTACAATAGAATAGGTAAATGTATGATGCCCAAAGTCCTGACGTCCCTGGTACTCATATCTTCCATCTGTTTTAGGCGTATGCAGCAACGTGAGCCGCAAGGTATTATCTGTCGGCTTGTCCCATCCATATTTGCAATCATTCATAATGGAAATGCCATAACCACTGTTGTCAGTGATATCTGCCCATTGTTGAGCATTGGTTTCATAAGAAATATCGGTGTTGTTGCCTCGTTTTATAAATCCTAAGCCCAGATCGTAGCTTGCTTTTGGATTGCTGACGGACATCGGGAATTCAGCCTTTAATAAGGCATTGGAGGTAGCCCAGTCAATTTCATTCAAGATATCGATGCGATCGTCAGTTGCTCCGTCTGTCATACGTATATACTGTACAAATTTGGATTTGCCGTATTGACGTTTCACACACAAGGAAGCACATGCCGGACCATTCTCCGAGATGGAAATGGAAACGCTGTCTTTGATCGAAACTGGAGTAGCATCAATGGTATTTTTACGTATTTCCCAGGCTGGCCAGTCATACGATTCATCTTTTTCGAACAGAGCCAGACGGAACGCTTTGCCTTTTTCAACCAGTTCCTTATCGTTCCGTTTGTCTATTAATGAGACAATGTCTCCGTTATTATTTAATGTCAGTTTATAGATTCTGTTTTCCAATGTATTGGCCGAAACCTTCAACTGGCTTTTCGCACTGCTTCCACTTGTACAAACATCGTAAACAGCATAACCGATCGGTGCGACTTCGGCGCAAAAAGCAATCTCAGCCATGCCGTTTGAGTATTTTATAAGTTGGGCATTCACTTTTTCCCCGTTGGGAGCGATCACACAAATAGCTTTTGGAGATGTTGGCAAGCTGATTTTTGCTCTGACTATGCCTTTGTGTGTTGATGAAAGCGGATTGTAGACAACAACAGGAATGCCTTTCGTATTGGTATTCATTTCCTTAGCAATCCGTCCAACCGAAGCGGTAAGGACGTCTGCAAAGCAAGATTGAGAAATAAGTTCGTCATTCCAGGAAAAAGTATAGGCTCTTGGAATGCTCGTACCGGTTAGGTCATCATGAAACTGATGCCAAATAAACCGTTTCCATGATTCATCGATTTCATCAGACGGATATGCGGCCCCTGTAAGATAGTTAGCTACAACTGACGCTTTTTCTGAAGCGACTGCCAGCTGTTCGTTTTTCCGGTTAAAACGCTTCATGGCAGCTTGAGAGGTATAACAGCCGGTACCATGAACATCCATTAACAACTCGCCGTCAAATACCGGCAACTCCGGATGATTTTTAAATGGAAGATAATCTTTAAACAACTGATCGGAAGCTGCACTGATTATTTCAATGTCTCCATTGCCTTTAATGCCTTTTTCTACCGAAATAACGGACGGAATGGTCGGAGAGCCTCCCCGGTCGCCAGTACCATAATATTTATAGGCTGTATTATTGATGCTTCCTTTGGCAAAATTCCGTAAATCATTATCATTGCTAATATCATGACCATCCCATGTATGAACATAGTTTTCTGAATTTAACGAAGCCATTATCTGCGAACCATCCAGTCCTTTCCATAGGCCAATGTTGAAAGGTACTTTTGAGTTTCCATAAAAGGGTCTGTTTCTCCATTGCAGTTTTTGAGTCGAAAAGCCGATGAGCCCTGCATGTGCGGCTATTGTCGGAAGCGTATAGCCAAATCCGAAACAATCAGGTAAGAA
Source organism: Bacteroidota bacterium (assembly GCA_030706285.1). Classification (GTDB taxonomy): domain Bacteria; phylum Bacteroidota; class Bacteroidia; order Bacteroidales; family UBA1402; genus UBA8389. The sequence continues at coordinate 3,586 of JAUZOU010000040.1, read as the reverse complement.
AATATCTTTGGGCTGAACGCCAAACTCTTTTTTATAAAATTCCTGACCCATCAATATATTGCGAAAAAATGATTCAGGAGAAGGAACATTGGCATCTGTCGCATCCCATGAGCTGCCGCTGACATGCCAACGTCCTTGATGAATATATTCTTTTAGTTTTTTGAATTTCTCAGGATAATACTCCTTCATCCATTTGTATTTGATACCGCCTTCAAAGTTGAAAACATAATCAGGATATTTTTCAATTAAAAAGAAGTTCTGATCGAGCGTATTGCGTACGTATTGATTGATAGATGTCTGAACGTCCCAGTTCCATTGCGTATCAAAATGGGCATTGGAAACGGTATAGGCTTTGTATTTTTTTTGAGCTGAAACTGATATTCCACTTAAAGCAAGAGAAAGGAAAACCACTACTATTTTTTTGTTGCTTTTCATATAAATTTGATGTCTTTTATTTTTTGTATACCTTTTTTGTTCAATGTCAAATTGTTTCACTTATCAAAGGCACGTTCCAACAGCCAACATTCATTGCTGTCCCATACCCATTATCGAATGAATGGGTATGGGACTTCAATGAATTTTAGTTGACTATAAATATACTACTATACTTCCATGTATAACTAATATATGTCAGTCACTACTTTGCAATACAGTCAGAAAAAGAATTACTCAATCACAATCGTTTTTGAGAAGTCTTTTTGTTTTGCTCCTAATTTTACAAGGTAGATCCCTTGATTCAGACTTGATAAATTCAACTCTTTATCAGGTGACATGTTTGAAACGTTATACACCTTTTTCCCTTGCAAATTAAATACTGTTACATTAACGTTCTCAGAAGCATTAATTTTAAAAATGCCTTTGGCTGAAATTTGGGAAATTGATAATCCGGATTCAGTTGGTAAATTGATTGCTTCTGGAACTCGAGATGTCATATCAACAGATTCAATCACACCAATGTAATTACCGGTGGCATCAAAATAATGCAATTTTGAAGTAGCCGTTTCAGGAGTGATCTCCAACGTCAGTAAGTGATTGGTCAATCCATTATTGAAATCGGCCGGGTTGGTTGTCTTATTGGTTCCCACTACCATTTGAGGGTAGATTGTCGGGCCAACTGCTGCATTGACATCCATATCACTGCATCCACCTTGAGTGATGTATTGTACACCATCGATCACTGTTCTTTCATAACCGTGCATGTGACCACTGAACACTGCGGTAACGCCATATTTTTTGCTCAGCAACGGGATATTTGTTTTAACAATATCTTGTTCTGCCGATTGCAGACGTTCATAAAACGGAGCACAGTGAATAAAGATAAAACGGAATTTAGCATTTTGCGATACCGGGGATTTCAAGAATGTTTCGAGCCAGCCGTTAGCAGCTAAATCAGTATTATAACGAGTCCAATCAATGGAAATAAACACTGAGTTTCCATAAACAAAGGCATAACTACCACTTACTTTGGCTGAATCAGAATTATACGTATTAGGTTGTACAATGTAGGTACGGATGAGGTCTTTGCCATTCAAGCTAGCATCAACATCTTGATTTCCAAAGCTTTCAAAAAATGGAACTCTAGCACCAAGAGTTTCCAGCGTAGCTGGAATAAAGACCTTTCTTAATTCAGTCGTATCATTACCATTACTAGTAACATTTCCTGTTGAAAAACAGAAATCAGGATTCAAATTTTCCACTAAATAGGAAGCCATATTTTGGAATGGAGTCAAGTTATAACTATCACCCCAAATACCTACTGTAAACACAGCGTTCTTATTTGTCGTAGCAGCTTTGAAACTTTGTATTGAATTCGGTGAACTGTTCGAAATGCCACGGAAATAATACGTAGTACCATCTGTTAAGGGTTTAAGCACCGCTTTTTGCATGTACGTATTTCTATTGGTTGGATAAGCAGTAGCTATGATTTGAGCACCGGATGCATCGGTAGAGGTACCGAAATTCACTTTATTACTACCGGCTTTCAAAAAGTCACTTTCCCACATCACGGTGACAGAATCGGGCGTCACATTTTGAATGTACGGTTGAGTCAAGAATGAGCACAATGTCCGCAAATCCTGTGTATAACCACCTAAACTTTCAGCTTCAGTTTCATTCAGAGCTTTATCATAGAACTGTGTCCGTGCGATATCAATCACATTATCTTCACCATCATTGTCGGCAAAAAGCAAAGCAGTAGGCTGTAACCCAAACTTTCCATCAATTGGTTGTACATAACCGGTCAAACTCTTAATGCCATTCATATAAACAGTGAATTCTGATCCATTATTGACAACAACGACGGCGCGATTCCAGGTATTGGGCCTTACCGTCCGGCTGGTATAACCGGTAGCACCTACACCAACATTTCCAAGTTTACCAATAAATACTTCTGCGTCATCATCATTTTTGGGATTCGTTTGTAAAAATGAATAATATTTATTTAACTCAGGTATTTTAAAATCAAAAACAAACGAATAAGTATTCACAAAGGCATTACCATTAACCGGAGCGACTTTATTAACCATTAAAAAATTACTACCGACTCCAACACGTACGGCACCATCCGTAAGCGTAGGACCGGCGACAGCTGTGATACTAGTGCCATTGGCTACTAAGGGATCACCCACTGTAGCTAAGATCAAGTTGTTAGGGTCGTCGAAGTGCCAATCTCCCACAAGACCTGAAACAGCTGGATTCACAGTAAAATTGACAGTGGCAATTGGAGTGTACCCATCGTCTGCCAAAAAACAAACTTTGTAATCACCTGGTTCTGTAAGGCCAGAACTAAAAATAACCTGACCAGAATCAATGACAGTACTACTGGCATCTTGTGTGCCACTAGTATAAACCCACCCTTCGTTATTCATTGAACCAGGAGTCACAGATCGGTGGAAAATTGCCAACCAATCCTTTGTAGATGTAGAACCTTTAAATTTGACTGAGACAGATTCACCTACAATGTATGAACTTCTAACCATTGTAATTTGTTGCGCCTTAATGCTTCCAAACATCAGGAGCAAGCAAGAAAAGAATAAAAGTTTTTTCATAGCATTAATTTATTGATTTAAAAAAAGAGATATTCATCTCGAATATTTGTAATTGAGATTATTTTCCAATTTATCCTTTCAAAAATGCCAGTTAAGAAATATATCGTATTGTATTATTGTTTAATGAGTTTTATCACTTGTGATTGGTCTCTTGAAACAACAGTTAAAAGATAAATGCCTGATGGAATCCCCGAAATATTTACTAATGCAGATTGATCGGCCAACAAATCCAACTTTTTAGTTAGCACCTTTCCACCTGAAGTTTTTAAAATTGAAACGTTAACTTTCTTACTCTCCGGAGAAATTAAATTTAATTGCCCTGCCGTCGGATTGGGAAAAACACGAATCGTTGCATTCGAGTTAGGAACAGAATTGATCGCACTAGGAGCAATTGAAAAGTTAATAGTGGCTGTTACAGCTTTGTGATCAGAGGGCCAGGGCATGGTAGATGCTTCGAAAAGATCATTACCATTTCCATCGGTCGTCGAAGCACTTTTTACATAGCACCCTTTTGGTCCAACAATCGAAGCTTCAGTAGC